>JAJKJG010000287.1 GCA_021154065.1 Methylobacterium sp. | reverse complement strand
TCTCCCTCCCGCCGCACCGGGTGGCGAAACTCTCCGGCATCGGCTGCTCCTCGAAGACGCCCACCTACTTTCTTGGGGCCAGCCATGGATTCAACAGCGTGCACGGCCGCATGCCGTCGGTCATGACCGGCGCCAACCTCGCCAACCGCGACCTGATATACATGGGCGTGTCGGGCGACGGCGATTCGGCCTCGATCGGCCTCGGCCAGTTCGCGCATTGCCTGCGCCGCGGCGTCGATATGGTCTACATCGTCGAGAACAACGGCGTGTACGGTCTGACCAAGGGCCAGTTCTCGGCCACCGCCGACAAGGGCTCGAAATCGAAAAAAGGCGTCGGCAACCAGGACTCGCCGATCGACCTCGTCAGCATGGCGCTGCGTCTCGGCGCGACCTTCGTGGCCCGCAGCTTTTCGGGCGACATGACGCAGCTCGTGCCGCTCATCAAGGCGGCGATCCAGCACCGCGGGGCGGCGTTCATCGACTGCCTCAGCCCGTGCGTCGCCTTCAACAACCATCCGGACTCGACCAAGAGCTACGACTACGTGCGCGCCCACAACGAAGCGGTGAACTTCCTCGACGTGATCGAGGGCCGCGACGAGATCACGGCCGACTACGCGCCGGGCGCCGTCGAGCGCGTCACGCAGCACGACGGCTCGGTCTTGACCTTGCGCAAGCTCGCGCCCGACTACGACCCGACCGACCGCCTAGGTGCCCTCGCCTACCTTCAGGAGCGGCAAGCGGCGGGCGAGATCGTCACGGGCCTGCTCTACGTCGATCCCGACACCGAGGATCTGCACGACCGGATGAACACGGTCGAAGCGCCGCTCAACCGCCTCGGAGAACCGGAGCTTTGCCCCGGCGGCGCGGCGCTCGCCAAAGTGAACGCCGGGCTGCGTTGACGCCCTCTGCCCGCCCAAGGCGAGCGTTACGCGTTCGGCGGTTCGATCCGGACCGGGCGCCACTCCGGACCGGGCGCCACCTGGTGTCATTCCGGGGACGAGCGCAGCGAGGAGCCCGGAACCCATGAACACCTGCCTCTTAGAACAGAGCGGCACGGATTCATGCCTTTTTTGAACCGCCCGTGTTCATGGGTTCCGGGCTCGGCCTTTCGGGCCGCCCCGGAATGACGCCCCCGGGCCGGTCATTCAACCCGAGTTAACCCGGTTCGTTGAATTATTGCCTTAGCTCGGCCACACTGGAGCCGAAGGACACCTGGGACAGTGGCTGGTCACGCACTCCTCTTGAATCTGTTGGGAGGCATCGCGCTGCTCGTGTGGGCGACGCGGATGGTGAGGACCGGCGTCCTGCGCGCGTTCGGCGAACGGTTCCGGCTTGCCGTCGCGCGGGCGACGGCGAGCCCGGTCCGGGCCTGCCTGACCGGGATCGCGGTCGCCACGGCCGTGCAAAGTTCCGCCGCCACCGGGCTCATCGTCGTCGCGTTCGCCGAACGCGGCCTGATCGCGCTGGGCGCCGCGCTGGCCGTGATGCTCGGCGCCGACATCGGCTCGACGCTGGTCGTCCAGGCTTTATCCTTCAATCTTTCCGCCCTGACCCCGATCCTGCTGATTGCCGGCGTCGCCGTTTTCATGCTGTCAGGCTCGCCGTTCGCGCAGCAGATCGGGCGCATCGTCATCGGCCTCGCGCTCATGATCCTGTCGCTCGGCATGGTGGTCGGGGCCTCGCAGACGCTGCGCGACAGTCCCGTGCTCGCCCTGGTGCTGCAACGCTTGGCCGACGATCCCATTCTGGCGGCCCTGATCGGCGTGGCGCTGACGTGGCTCGTGCACTCGAGCGTCGCCGTCGTGCTGCTGATCATCTCGCTGGCCGGGGCCGGCGTCCTTGGGCTTCCGCTCGCCATGGCCCTCACGCTCGGGGCCAATGTCGGCTCGGGCCTGATCCCGCTCGGCCTCTCCGTCAAGGCGTCCGCGCCGGCGTTGCGCGTCCTGGTCGGAAACCTGGCTTTTCGCCTGATCGGCGCTGTCCTCGTTCTTCCGCTGCTCGGCTTGGCGGAGCAGTTCGTGACGTGGATCGAGGCGGATGCGGCCCGCCAGATCGCAGATTTCCACACCGCGTTCAATCTTGTTCTGGCTCTGGCCTTCCTGCCGCTCGCCGGGCTTGCGGCCAAGCTTCTCGAACGGTTCCTGCCCGAGCCCCAGACGCCCCGCCAGCCGACGATCGGGCACCTGGACGACTCGCTCCTGGATCGGCCGGCGCTTGCGCTCGGATGCGCCACGCGCGAAGTCATGCGCCTCGCCGATATGGTCGAGATCATGCTGCGCGAGACCATTCTGGCGTTCGGCGAGGACAGCGGTCAGCGCCGGCAGGCCACCGCGGCCCTGGACGACGGGGTCGACCGGCTGCAAGAAGAGATCAAGCTCTATCTGACGCGCCTGACGCGCCAGCCGCTGTCCGAGGAGGAAAGCCGGCGCGCCTTCGACCTTATCCTGTTCACGACCAACCTCGAGCACACCGGCGACATCATCGTCAAAAGCCTGCTGGAGCTTGCGGCCAAGAAGAGCCGCCTTCATGTGGCGTTCTCGCCGGAGGGTTGGGACGAGATCACGGCGCTGCACCGGCGCGTCGTCGACCAAATGCGGCTCGCCATGACCGTGTTCGTCACCCGCGACTCGAAAATGGCGCGGGAACTCGTCGTCGAGAAGCAGCGCGTTCGCCTCGCCGAGCGCAGCGCCACCGAGAGCCACCTGAAGCGGCTGCGCGCGGGCACCGTCGCCTCGATCGAGACGAGCGCGCTCCATCTCGACATCCTGCGCGATCTCAAGCGCATCAACGCCCACATCACCTCGGTCGCCTATCCGATCCTGGAGGCCGCGGGCGAGTTGCAGGAAAGCCGCCTGCGGGTGGCCGCCGAGTAGGCTGCGGCCGCGCGGGCAAGCGCGGCTCTCGCCGGCGGGGGCCTCAGGCCGCCTGCTTCAACTCCTCGGCCTGGTGCACGACCGGCACGGCCGGCGCGCCCTCCCATTCGCTGTGGCCTGGGATCGACTCGCCCTTCATGACGATCGTGAGGGGCCGCAGACGCGCGAAGTCGCCGACTTTGGTGTCGTAGAGCACGGTCGCGTTCGCGCCGACGGTCACGCCCCGGCCCAGATCCACCCGCCCCACCTTCATGACCCGGTCCTCGTAAAGGTGGGTCTGAAGCGCGGACGCCGAGTTGATGACGCAGAAGTCGCCGACCGTCACGCAATCGAACTCGGTGATGTCGGTGGTGTTCATGCACACGCCGCGTCCGAACCGCGAGCCGAACAGCGCCAACACCCAGGGCAGGAACGGCGTGCCGCGCAGGTGCTCGAGCAGCACCTTGCCGGCAAGGCCCCAGTACATCACGGCGACCGCTTCGGTGCGCATGGCCCAGAAGGACCACATCGGCTTCATGACCGGCTTGTAGACGCCCATGAGCAGCCATTTGATGCCGGCGACGATCAGGGTCTGGGTGACGGCGATGATCACGCCCGCGGCGATGAACATGACGACCAGGCTCGCCCATTCGCGTTGCAGGATCGCCGGATAGAAGATGAGATCGACCGTGATGATGCCCATGGTGATGAACAGCATGGTCGAGAACGAGGTGTGGAACGCCTCGAACACGCCGCGGCCGATGCGCGGCAACGGGCCGGGCTCGTAGGTCCAGTTCGAACCGATATCGACCCTTTGCCGGGTCGGAAGCTTGATCGGCGGCGAGCCGAACCAGGTCTCATTGGGCGCGATGCGGTCGTTGGCCGGCGGCTTGGACTTGATGCCGATCAGGCAGCCTTCCGGAACGTCGGCGCCGGGCGGCACGACGCCGTCGTTGCCGATGAAAACGCGCGGCCCGGTGCGCACGGGCTCAAGATGCATCCAGCCGCGGCGGATCTCCTCGTCGCCGAACAGCACCTCGTCGGCGATGAAGTTCTTTTCGCCGATCTCGGTCAGGTCGTAGCGCCCGGCCAGGTTGGTGGAGATCTCGGCGCCCTTGCCGATCTTGGCGCCCATGAGCCGGTACCAGGCGCGCATGTAGATCGTGGCGTAGAGCGAGGACAGGGTTTCGAGCGTGACTTCGGTCGCGAGCGCGACGATCCACTTTCGCATGTAGAAGCTGCGGAAGGTCGACCACGTGCCCGACCGCACCACCGGCAGCACCATCCAGCGCACGAGCGCGATCAGCAGCACGGTCCCCGCCACCATCAGCATCGCCGTGGGCCAGGCCAGCACCGGCAGGTACCAATAGTAGGGCACCTCCAGCCAGGCCGAGAGCGCATCGTCGATCTGGTCGAAGATGTAGAAGGCCGGGAAGATCGGAAGCAGGCTGACCGGCGGCACGATCACGAGCATCACGGCGTAGATGAATCCGAACCACCGCCGGCGCGACTCCGGCGCGTCGGCCGGAGGCGGCAAGGCGGCGACGTCGACCATGCCGACTTTCCGTCCAGGCGATCCGTCCCACTTCTCGGCCGTACCGACGATCGTTCCGGGCGGAATCGTGGTTAGGTCGGCGATTTCCGCATGGTCGGCGATCTTGGTGTCGTAGGAGACCACGCAGGAGGAGCCGACCGCGACGTCGTGGCCGATCTCGACCGGGCCGATGATCAGCTCGTTGCCCACGAGTTCCGCGTTCGCCACCACGAACTTTCCGCCAAGCGTGACGTGATCGCCGATGGTGATGAGGTCCACCGCGCCGGCGTCGATGTCGCCGATGACGGCGTCGCGCCCCACCTGCGCGCCGAGCGCGCGCAGGTACAGGCTGATCGCCGGCGAGTTCTGGAGCCATTTGATATGGGCGAGCGTCATGAAGCGGCCCGCCAGCCACCAGCGGAAGTAGTAGGAGCCCCACAGCGGATAGCGGCCCGGCTTGATGCGGCCGATGATCAGCCACTTCGCCGCGATGGCGACCGCCGCCGTCACGACATTGATGCCGGCGTAAACGGCGAGGAGCATCGCCATCTCGGCCCAGAAGCCGAAGCCCTCGCCAGCGATCAGCAGGTAGGTGGTGAAAATGCCGAGCCACTGCGCCGTCACGAAGGCGAGGACGATCGGCAGCGAAAGGGCCTGGGCGAGGCCGCAGAGGAAGCGACGCCGGAACGGCGGCGGCTCGAACGAGAGATCGCGCACCACGGCTGCCGCGCCCGCCCCGCCCGTGCGCTCGATCAGGTGGTCCGCGAGCGCCCGCAAGGTCCGTTTGCCGTAAACGTCCTGCAGGGTGATGGAGGCGAGCACCGGGATTTCCCGCACCGCAGAGACGAAGCGGGCGGCGAGCAGCGAATGCCCGCCGAGATCGGTGAAGAAGTCGGCGTCGAACGGCAGCGCCTGGTTGCCGAAGACGCGCTTGGCCGCGACGAGCAGCGCGGCTTCCGTTTCGTTGCGCGGCTCCTCCTGCTCGCCCGGCGCATCGCCGGCGGCGAGCGTGACGGCGCGCAGGGCCTTGCGGTCGACCTTGCCGGAGGTCAGGCGCGGCAGCGACTCCAGGATCTCGAAGTGGCTCGGGATCATGTAGGGCGGCAGCTGCTCGCGCAGGTCCGCGCGCAAGGTCGCGCGGTCGAGCGCGGCCCCGCGCTCCAGCACCAGGAACGCGACGAGGCGGTCCATGCCCTCGTCCTGGCGCAGCACCACGGCCGCCTGGGCGACGCCCGGCAAATGCGAAATCTTCGTCTCGATCTCGCCGAGTTCGACGCGGAAGCCGCGAATCTTGACCTGGTCGTCAATGCGGCCGTGGAAGGCGATGTTGCCGTTCTCGTCGAGGCTCACGGCGTCGCCCGAGCGGTAGAGAATCGGATCGCGGCCGTCGCTCGGGAACGGGTTTTTGATGAACTTCTCGGCGGTCAGCTCAGGGCGTTTGAGGTAGCCCGGCGCGACGCCCGGCCCGCCGATCAGAAGCTCTCCCTGCACCCCCGGCGGCAGCAGGTTCAGGGTCTCATCGACTACGTA
>JAJKJG010000286.1 GCA_021154065.1 Methylobacterium sp. | reverse complement strand
GTTCCTCGGCGACTATTTCGCCCGGCCATCGAAGCGCAGCGGCGCCTGGATGAGCTCATTCCGGACCCAGGAGAAGCTCGCCGGCGATATCCGGCCGATCATCGTCAACGTGTCGAACTTCGCCAAGAGCGATCCGGCGCTCCTTAGCTTCGACGACGCCCGCACGCTGTTCCACGAGTTCGGCCACGCGCTGCACGGGCTGTTGTCCGACGTCACCTACCCGCTTCTCGCCGGCAACGCGGTGCCGACCGACTTCGTCGAGCTGCCGTCGCAGGTCTACGAGCACTGGTTCGAGGAGCCGTAGGTGCTGCGCCGCTTCGCGCTGCATTACCGCACCGGCGAGCCGCTGCCGGCGGCGCTGCTGCAGCGCGTGCTTGCCGCCCGCACCTTCAACCAGGGCTTCGCGACCGTCGAATACACCTCGTCGGCCCTCGTCGACATGGATTTGCACCAGCTCGGCTCGGCCGAGGACCTCGACGTCGGCGCCTTCGAGAAGGCGGCGCTTGCCCGCATCGGCATGCCGCCCGAGATCGTCATGCGGCACCGCACGCCGCATTTCTCCCACATCTTCTCGGGCGACGGCTATTCGGCCGACTATTACAGCTATCTGTGGTCGGAGGTGCTCGACGCCGACGCCTTCGACGCCTTCCGCGAGGCCGGCGACATCTTCGACCGCGACACGGCGCGAAGGCTGCACGACTTCATCTACGCGGCCGGAAACCGGCGCCCGCCGGACGACGCCTACCGCGCCTTCCGCGGGCGCATGCCGTCGATCCAGGCGCTTTTGAAGAAGCGCGGCCTCGCCGAGGCGCCGACCGACGCGCGGGCCGGGTGACTAGGCTGCGCTTTTCTGCAGCCGCTCGGTCCAGTCGCGCAGCGCGACGAGCAGCTTGCGGACGAACTCGCGCGTCGGCTCGTCGGTGAGGTTGCCGTCGGCGTCGAACTTGTTCTGCGCCTGGCCGATCATCACCTCGGGCCGGTTCAGCGGCATGGCGTTGAGGAAGATCAGCATCTGGCGCAGATGGTACTGCGCCCGCGCCGAGCCGAAGAGGCCTGGGCTCGCCCCCATGATGGCGACGGGCTTCGCCTCGAACGGCTGGCTCGGGGGCCGCGAGGCCCAGTCGATGGCGTTCTTGAGCACGCCCGAGATCGAATAATTGTACTCCGGCGTCACGAGCAGGATTGCGTCGGCGGCGGCGAGCTGGGCCCGCAGGCGCTCGGCCGGCGGTGGGAAGCCGGCGGCGCGGACGTCGTCGTTGTAGAGCGGCAGGTCGCCGATCTGGGCCACCTCGATCGTCATGCCCTCGGGGGCGAGCCCCTGGGCGGCGCGTAGCGCTGCGGTGTTGAACGAGCCCTTCCGCAGGCTGCCGGAAATGCCGATCACGTTCATGGCCGCTCCTTAACCAAGAGCGCGATGACTTCGCTTCGAGTCGTCATCCCGCTCTCCCTCTTTGTTTGAGCATGATCTTTTCCGAAAACCGGTAGCCACTTTTCGGGATCGTACTTGAGAGCGGCCTGTTTGGCACGCGCCGGCCGGCTTGCAAACCGGCAGCGTCCGGGGCGGTGGCCCGGCCCGGTAACGTTTTCGTAAAGCCGCATGGTTACTCATGGACAAACGACCGTGGGGACCACGTCCATGAGCGAGAGCCCAGAGCCGCGAGACAACGAGCCGAAAGAGACGCCGGCCGCGAAGGCCGACGCGAGCCACAAGGCCGAGGCCGCGGTCGCGGCCAAGGCCGCAAAGCCCGAGGCCGCGGCGGCGAGCCCCGCGCCGGTCGAGATCAAGGTCGAGCCGGAGCCGCGGCCCGCGGCCGAAGCGCCCGCGCGGCGCCGTTCGCTGCCTCCGTTTGCGGCAAAAGCCGCCGCGCTCGCCGGCGCGGTCGCGATCGGCTGGGCCGCCGGACACGCGACATCCGCGATGCGGCGGGCCGCCGATCCGGCCGAGAAGGCGCTCCTTGCCGTCGACTGGCACGGCGTCGCGTCCGGCCTGCAGAAGAGCCAGGCCGATGCCGTCCGCATGGCGGCCGACGTCCAGGCCCTCAAGGGCACGCTTGCCGCCCTCAAGGATGCCGTCGACCGCGCGAAGCAGGAGGCTGCGGGCCGGTTCGCCCAGGTCAGCGAGCGCCTCGACCGGACCCAGAAGATCGAGCAGGAGGTCGCGACCCGGGTCTCGGCCCTCGCCGAGCGCGTCGACACAGGCCCGAGGCTCGCCCAGATCGTCGAGCGTCTCGACCGGATGGAGAAGCAGGCCGTGGCGGGACACGCGAAGCCCGCTGCGACCGTCGCGTCCGCCGCCGAGGTCCCGCTTCGCACCGGCAGCATCCCGGAGCAGAAGCCGGTGCCGCCGTCGGACGTCGGACGGTCGGAGCAGGCGAAAACCGAGGCCAAGACCGAGGCCCGGGCCGAGGCGAAGCCCGAGCCCAAACCCGCCATCGAAGGCTGGGTCCTGCGCGAGGTCTATGACGGGGTGGCGCTGATCGAGGGGCGCAACAAGCGCCTGCTCGAGGTCGCGCCCGGCCAGTCGCTCACCGGCATCGGCCGCGTCGAAGCGATCGAGAAGCGCGGCCGATCATGGGTCGTTGTCACGAACCGCGGGATCATCACCTCGCAGCCCTGGTGACCCTCGACCGAGCTTTTCGGAAAGACGCCCCGATCCCGGCGCCCGGCTCTGCCGGGCGTTCTTCTTTGCTTGAACCCGGTTACTCCACCGCGAGCGCGGCGAAGACGCCCGGGTGCATCTCTTCGTCGGTCTCGCCGATCTCGACCATGATCGGCCCGTCATCCGCCATGCGCAGGTCGCGCACGCCGAGGATGTCGTTGATCTTCCGGCGGCGGCCGCGACGGCCGGTCTCGAGGACCGAGCGCAGGAGCTCGGCGCCGTCCGGGTCGCTGTCGAGGAACATGGCGTTCATGATGGGCATGTGCGGACTTCCTACTCGGGGGTAAGACCGCGCCCGGTACTCACGAGGCGAGGGATACTGGAGGAGAAAGGCCGAGCTTCGATCGGGTTTCGGCCGTGACGCAAAAAACCTTGGCGTCCTGCGGAGCGTTCCGGACCGACGGCGCGGGGGCCGCCGGTCCGAGCCGGTCGATCAGTGCAGGACGACGACGCGGGTGCCGACCCTGACGCGATCGTAGAGGTCGATCACGTCGGCGTTGGTCATCCGGATGCAGCCCGAGGAGACCGCGGTCCCGATCGTCTCCGGCTCGTTCGAGCCGTGGATGCGGTAGAGCGTGCCGCCGAGATACATGGCGCGGGCGCCGAGCGGGTTCGCCTCGCCGCCGACCATGTGGCGCGGCAGGTCGGGACGACGCTTCAGCATCTGGGCCGGCGGCGTCCAATCCGGCCATTCGGCCTTGCGGGCGACGGTCTTCGTGCCGGCCCAGGTGAAGCCGGGGCGGCCGACGCCGATGCCGTAGCGGATGGCGGTGCCGTTGCCGAGCACGTAGTAGAGGCGGCGCTCGGAGGTCGAGACCACGATCGTGCCGGCCGAATAGCCCGAGAACGCGACGACCTCGCGCGGGACCGGCGTGATCTGAACCCGCGAGCTCGGATCGTTGCGGTAGTACTGCTGCGCCTGGGTCTGCTGCTCGGACTGGAAGAGCAGGTGGAAGAAGGCGTTGGCGGAGCCGGCGCTCGAGGCGAGAGCGGCACCGGCGATGATGGCTGCGGTAGCGAAGCGACGCATGACTTTCCCCTGTTATCTGGACTTAAGGCTGGTTCGGATGATCGGTCCGTCGCGGCGAG
Organism: Methylobacterium sp.; assembly: GCA_021154065.1. Next base: position 10,081 of record JAJKJG010000286.1, on the reverse strand, counting down.
GCGGCGGAGATTGGCGAAGGCGCGGCTAGCGGCTCGCGACGCCGGTCGCCGGCACGCGCACCAGGACCGAGGTGTTGGCGCCTTCGCGCTTCTCGATCGTGACGGTGCGGGCGGGCTTGCGGATCGTCGCGCCGTTCTCGGCGACGAGGCAGTCGCGGGAGATGTTCGGCCAGGTCTGGCTCGAGCAGGTCGGGTCCAGGCTCTTGAGCTGGTCGCCCTTGCCGTCCTGGCGGACTTCCTTCACCGATCCGGTGGTCTCCGGCAGCGAGGCCGCGTAGGCGAGGGTCACCGGCGCCTGGATCTCCTCGGACGGGAGCACGCGGTCGTAGAAGGTCTTGCCGGCCGGCGCCACGGTGTCGCGCAGCTGCGGCAGGTCGTAGGCGGTCACGACGCCGGCTGAGAGCGCGGAGGCGAGACCGATCATCTTGAAGGTTGCGAACATTTTGGTTGACGCCCTCTTTTGCGGCCGATCCCCGTGGCCGTCATTTGATAGCGTCACCGTAAGAGGGCTCCTTTTCAGTGTGTTTGCGCACCAGGCGCTAAATGGTTTCGCCGAAGCTGGGCATTGTTTCGCGCCGGAGCCGGCGATGAAACAATCGCCGACATCGTCCTTAAAATTTTGAAAGAAAATTGCGCGGCCCGGCCGCGATGTTTCTACTGGTCCTGGCCGTCGGGGGAAAACACATAGCCGGCGCCGCGAATCGTGCGGATGATGCGCGGATGGTTCGGATCCGGCTCCACCTTCCGCCGGATGCGGGTGATTCGCACGTCGATGGCGCGGTCGAACGCGTCCGGGTCGCGGGCGTTCGCGAGGTCGAGGAGCCGCTCGCGCGACAGCACCCGCCGCGGATGGTCGACGAAGGCCTTGAGGAGGTTGAACTCCGAGGTCGTCAGCGGGTGGTCGACGCCTTCGTCGTCCTGCAGCACGCGGGCCTCGATATCGAGCCACTTCGTCCCGAAGCGGATCTTCTCCCGGGCGGCTCCGCCCGGGCCCGCGGCCGCCGCGGCCTGGCTCGCCCGGCGGATGACCGAGCGGATGCGCGCCACGAGCTCGCGCAGCTCGGCCGGCTTTGCCAGGTAGTCGTCGGCGCCGAGCTCGAGGCCGACGACGCGGTCGATCGGGCTCGCCGTCGCGGTCAGCATGATGACCGGCACGTTGGTCGATTTCTTGAGGTCGCGGACGATCGACAGCCCGTCCTCCTCCGGCATGTTGAGGTCGAGCACGATGAGGTCCGGCTTGTCCTTGGCGAGGCACTGGCGCAGGCTCGCGCCGCCGTCGCACAGGGTGACCTTGAAGCCGTGCAGCTTGAGGTAGTCGCCGACCATGTCCCGGGCGGCGGCCTCGTCGTCGACGACGAAGATGTGCGGCGAAACGCTCATGGCTCGACCCAACGCTCGGTAGGCAGCAGAATCTCGAACACCGCGCCCTTGCCCTGACCCTCGCTCGCGGCCTCGATCGTGCCGCCGTGGAGCTCGACGATGCGCTTGGCGATCGACAGGCCGAGCCCGGTCGAGGTCTCGCCGCCGGTCGGTCGCGCCGAGAGGCGCTGGAAGCGGCCGAACAGGCGCGACATGTCCTCCCGGCTGAGGCCCGGGCCCTTGTCCTTGACGCGGATCGAGGCCTGGCCGCGCTTGCGGGCGACGGCGACGTCGATGGCGGCGCCCTTCGGGCTGTACTTGATGGCATTGCTGATCAGGTTGTCGATCGCCTCGGCGAGCCGGTCGTGGTCGCCGAGCAGCGAGACCTCCGGCGCCTTGCCGACCTTGATCGTCTGCTCCTTGCGGTCGGCGAGCGTGCGGTTCGCGCCCGCGACCTCGGCGACGAGCGCGCCGAGGTCGATCGGCTCCTTGCGGATCTGGATGTCGAGCGCGTCGCTCATCGCGTCGGCGATCAGGGTGTCGACCATCTCGGTGAGGCGCTTCGCCGAATCGCGGATATGGCCGATCTGCGCCGCCGCCGCGTCCTTCGCCAGCGGCTTTGCGGCGAGGAGCTCGGACAGCATCTCGGCCCGGCCGAGGATGACGCCGAGCGGGTTCTTGAGGTCGTGGGCGACGGTGCCGAGGATCTCGCTCTTGAAGCGGTTCGCGTGGCGAAGCTGCTCGGATTGGCCGGCAAGGCGCTCGTTCGCGACCGTCAGCTCGCGGGTGCGGCTCTGGACCCGCTCCTCGAGACCGGCATTCGCCTGCTGCAGCTGCTCGTACAGGATGACGTTGTCGAACGCGGCCGAGAGCCGGCTGCAGAACACCTCGACGAGCGCCCGGTCGGTCTCGGACAGGCTCTTGCCGGCCTCGAGGATGACCACCACCTCGCGCCCGCTGCCGGTGCCGATGTAGAGCACCGAGCGCTCGCTGTGGAAGGCGTGCACCCGGCGGTCGAAGGCCTCCTCGACGAGCTTGCGCAACTCGGGCTCGAGGGTCGCCGGCGCGCGCCTGCCGACGAGCTTGCTGTAGCAGCCGGAGCCGGCCAGCACGGAGAACTTCTCGACCTGGTCGCCTTCCTCACGGAGGACCAGGATGCCGGCGCATTCGACGTTGAGCAGCGAGGCGATCTGCGTCAGCACGCCCTCGGCGAGGCGCTGCATGGAGCGGAAATCGAACAGGCGCCCGGCGGCGTCGATGATGATCTCGAGCCCGCGGCGGGTCTCGATCATGCGCTGGAGCTGGAGATGGCTGCGCAGCGCCGCCGTCAGCGTCGTGAAGAGCTTGTCGGCGGTGAGCTCGGTCTTCGCCTTGTAGTCGTTGATGTCGTAGTCGACGATCACCCGCCGCTCCGGCGCCTGGCCGGGCTGCCCGGTGCGCAGGATGATGCGGACGGTCTCGTTCCTGAGGTCGTTGCGGATGTAGTCGACGAGCTCGAGCCCGGCGCCCTCGCTTTCCATGACGACATCGAGCAGCACCACCGCGATGTCGGGATGCTGGCGCAGGAGCTCGCGGCCTTCCTGGGCCGAGTAGGCCGAGAGGATCTCGAGGCCCTGCCGGTTGAGCACGTAGTCGTAGAGCGCGAAGCGGGTGCCGTCATGGACCGCGGCGTCGTCGTCGATGACGGCGACCTTCCAGCGCCCGCCGGAGGGGACGCGCGCCTCGGCCTCGCCGTCCTCGATGACGGTCAGGAAGTCGTCGTCCTCGGCCATCGTCAGGTCTCCAGGCTCATCGCCATCGCCGGCGGATGGAGCTCTTCCCGCGGCGCCACCCGCGGCAGGTTGATGCGGAATGTGGTGCCGGCGCCGGCCATCGACGAGAGCACGATGCGGCCGCCGAGGCGGCGGGTGATGAGATTATAGACGATGTGCAGGCCGAGCCCGGTGCCGCCGTCGCCGCGCCGGGTCGTGAAGAACGGATCGAAGGCCCGGCGCTGCACCTCTTCCGACATGCCGGCGCCCGAGTCGCGGAACACGATGTGGACCTGGTCGGCGCCGCTCGTGCGCGCGACGATGCTGATCGTGCCGTTGGTGCCGTCCGGGAAGGCGTGGTTCACGGCGTTGAGGAACAGGTTGGTGATGACCTGGCCGAGCGGGCCCGGGTAGCTGTCCATGACGATGCCGTCCGGCACGTCGACGACGAGCCGGATCTGCGACTTCTTCAGGCCCGGCCGCAGAGACGAGATGATCTGATCGATCGATTCCTTGAGCTCGAAGGAGCGCCGGTCGGCGTGGCTGCGGTCGACGGCGACCTGCTTGAAGGCCTGGATCAGCTCGCCGGCGCGGTGCAGGTTGGTAACGAGCTGGTTTGCCGCGTCGCGATTGCCGGCGACGAACTCCGACAGCCGCGAGCGCCGCACCGCGCCGCTCTCGGTCTCGCGCTCGAACTCGTCGCAGCGGCGCGCCAGGCTCGAGGCGACCGTGAGGCTGATCCCGACCGGATTGTTGACCTCGTGCGCGACGCCGGCGACGAGGCTGCCGAGCGCCGCGAGCTTCTCGGCCTCGATCAGGCTCGTCTGCGTGTCGCGCAGCTCGGAAAGCGCCGATTCGGCGTGATCCTTCGAGGTGCGCAGCGCCGCCTCGGCCTCGCGCTTGGCGATGGCGTTGGCGCGGAACACCTCGACGGCGCGCGCCATCTCGGCGATCTCGTCGCGGGCCTCGAGATTGGCGACGCGGCGATGGTAATCGCCGCGCACGATCGCATCCATCTCCTGGCGCAGCTCGCCCAAGGGGATGCTGATGCTGCGCGAGACGGCAAGGCCGATGCCGATGACGAGGAACAGGAACAGGAGCGCGACGATCGCGACCTTGGCGTTCACCGCCCGCAAGGCGCTGTCGAAGGTCTCCTGGGCGGCGCGCTCGCGCTCCTGGATCGTCGTCGTGAGCTGCGAGGTCATCGCGCCCATGGCGGCGGCGTTGCCGTCGATCGCCTCGCGCAGGAGGCGCTCCTGAGTGGTGAAATGCTCGGTCAGAAGGCCGAGGCCGCGGCGGATCGAGAGCGCGCGGTCGCGCAGCGCCGTCAGGGCGTTGCGCTGCAGGTCGGTGCTGGCGAGATCGATCATGACCGGCGCCGTGCGCTCGATGACCTCGGCGTTGCGCTTCGCCTCGTCGCCGGCGTCCGCCGACAGCGACAGGTAATAGGCGTTCGCGGCGAGCAGCATGGCGTTGAACGATTCGCGCGACTTGCTGAGCGAGGGCAGGATCAGCGAGGGCGTCCCGGAGATCGTCGAGTCGATGATCGCGTAGAGCCCGGCCATGTCGCGGGCCGGGCGCAGCACGTCTGTGTCGTAGATCGACGACAGCGACGAGCGCACGGCGCGCAGATCGTCGAAGCCGGTGATGAAGCGCTCGGTGATCTCGATCAGCGCCTGGGCCGGCCCGGCGGTCAGCGGGTCGATCGAGGCCTGGGCGCGCAGGCGGCTCATCAGCGCCTCGCGGCGGCGGATGATCTCGGCGAGCACGATCGGGTTCGGCTGGTTGAAGTAGCGGTGGATCAGGCTCTGCAGGCGCCCGGCCTCGCTGTCGAGCGAGACCAGGAGCTTCTCCGATTGCCGGACCTGGCGCAGCTCGATCCAGGCGCCGCTCAAGGCCTTGGCGCCGTCCCAGATCAGGAACAGGAGGATGAGCGCCAGCGCCGAGTTGAGGACCGCGATGCCGAGGATGCGCCAGCGCACCGGCAGGCGGCGCATGGCGCGCTGCAGGGCGCTGCGCTCGTCGCGCTCGCGCGCCGCCGTGCGGCCGGCGAGCGCCGGGCCCGCCAAGGGCGCCGCCTCAGGGGATGTCGCGAATGCGGTCGACAAGAGACTTGATCTTCGGATCGGTCAGCGTGCGTTCGTAAATGCCGGACATGGCCCTCTCGAACGCCGCCCTGTCAACGTCCTCGACGATGGTGACGCCGCCGAGCTGGGCCTCGCGGCGCGAGCGCTCCTCCCAGACCCGCCACTGCTCGCGCATGAAGACGCCGGATTCGCGCGCCGCGTCGCGGAAGATCGCCTGGTCCTCGGGCGAGAGGCTGACCCACGCCTTCTCGGACATGACGAGCACCTCGGGCGCCATCGTGTGCTGGGTCAGCGAGTAGTACGGCGCCGCCCGATAGTGCCCGGTCGTGACGAAGGACGGCCAGTTGTTCTCGGCGCCGTCGATGAGCTGGGTCGACAGGCCGGTCATCACCTGCCCGTAGGGCAGCGGCACCGGCGTCACGCCGAGCGCCTTGAACATGTCGGTCATGAGGTCCGACTGCTGGATGCGGATGCGCAGACCTTTCAGATCCTCGAGCTTCCGGATCGGACGGACGCTGTTGTAGATCGAGCGCGCGCCGGAATCGTAGAAGGTCAGGCCGACGAAGCCGCTGGCGTCGAAGCTCTTCAGGATGTCGTTGCCGATCTCGCCGTCGAGGACGCGGTGCAGGTGATCGACGGAGCGGAACAGGAACGGCAGCACGAGCACGTTCGCCTCGGGCGCGAAGCTCGCGATCGGGGCGACGTTGATGCGGTTGAGGTCGATCGCGCCGGCCCGCGTCTGCTCGATCGTCTCCTTCTCCTCGCCGAGCTGGCGCGAGTGGAAGATCTGCAGCCGGTGCCGCCCGTTGGTGCGCTCCTGCAGCAGCTTGTCGAGATGCATCAGCGCCTGGACGGTCGGATAGTCCTCGGCCTGGATGTCGGCGGCCCGAAAGGTCCGCGCCTCGGCGACGCCCGCCTGCACGGCGGCGAGGAGAAGTGCGAGGCATGCCGCCCAAGCGGTCATGCGCACGGGCTGCCGCGGCCCGGCGGTGGCGCCTACCATTCGTTCCTGCCCCGTTTTTGGTTGGCCGGAAGCTACCACTCTTCTCGGGTGGGGCAAGCGCGAGCGCATCCGCCGCACATCTGCCCCGCCGCGCCGCGACGGAACCGAGCGGGTGCGGCCAAGCTTTATATGATATCGCCCCGAGCCTTGCCGCATCAGCGGCGCCTGATCCGGTCGCCCATGGCCAGCCGCCCGACGCCCAGCGGAATCTCCGCCCTCGACGCCATCCGGCCCTTCCGCTGGAAGATCGCGCTGACCTATGCGCTGACGCTCGTCGAGGACCTGCTCGAGCTCTCCTACCCGTGGGCGACGGGCGTCGCGATCAACGGGCTCATCGAGCACGAGTACAAGCTCGCGCTGCCGATCGTGATCGCCTGGTCGCTGCGCTCGGCGATCGGGCTCTTCCGGCAGATGTACGACACGCGCGTCTATACCCGCGTCTACAACACCATCGTCGAGGCGACGATCCTGCGCCAGCGGCGCGGCGGCGTGCGCGCCACGAACGTCGCCGCCCGCTCGGCGATGTCGCGCGACTTCGTGACCTTCTTCGAGAAGGACGTGCCGGTGGTCGTCGCCGCGATCATCGGCATCTTCGGCTCGGCCATCATCCTGTTCTGGTACGACTTCGTCATCGGCGCGGTGACGTCGCTCCTGTTCCTGCCGGTACTGATCGTGAACCGCATCTATGTGCGCGTCACGCTGCGGCTGAACGAGGGCCTCAACAACCAGCTCGAGCACGAGGTGCAGGCGATCGACAAGGCCGAGCCGGGGCCGATCCGGCACCATTTCGAGGAGGTGCGCTGCTGGCGCGTGCGCCTCTCGGATGCCGAGGCCTACAACTGGACCTTCATCGAGGTGCTCTCGATCTTCGTCTTCGTCGCGGTGCTGGTGCGCGCCACCTACCTGCCCGACACCGACACCGGCGATATCTTCGCGATCCTGGTCTACGTCTGGCGCTTCATGGAGAACCTCGACCACGTTCCGCAGATCGTCCAGCAGCTGACGCGCCTGCACGACATCCGAAAGCGGATCGAAGCCGGCGCCTCGGTCGAGGATGTCGGCGAGGAGATCGAGAAGACCGCCGAGGAGGCGGCCGAGGCGAGCCGCATGTAGGGCGCGATCCGTGCTCTGCCCTCCGGAGAACAGTCTTCCTCCTCAGGTGAAGAAGAAGTCTGCCGGGGTGATGCTCGGGGCGTTCGAGAGGGTGATGGTCTCGTGCGTGGTGCCGTCGGCGGAGTTCACCGCCCAGTGAGTGGCGTCGATTTGCGTGAAGGTGCCGCCGAGCCCGTAGCCCATGAAACCGAGCCGGTCCTGGCCGGGGGTGAAGTCCGCGACCGTGTCGCCATGCGCCTCTCCGCGGGCGAACAGGAACACGTCGGCGCCCGCGCCGCCTTCGAGATAATCGGTCCCGCCGCCGCCGTTCAGGTAGTCGTTGCCGCCGCGGCCGAAGAGGTTGTTGCCGAGGCTGCTGCCGGCGAGGGTGTTGTCGCTCTCGTTGCCGAAGCCCCACACGCCCGCGCCGACGAGGAACATCGCCTCGACATTGCTCGGCAGGGTGTAGGAAGGCGCCTCCGAGATGATGAGATCGGAGCCCTCGCCGGCGTTCTCGATCACCCCGTCGCCGGCGCTGTCCAAGTGGTAGGTGTCGTCGCCGAGCCCGCCGATCATGGTGTCGTTCGAGGTGTCGCCGCCGACCCCGGTCAGGCTGTCGTTGCCGCCGAGCCCGACCAGGTAGTTGCTGATGGCATTGCCGACGAGCGTGTTGTCGCCTGCGTTGCCGACCGCCCAGGTCGCGCCGGGCTCGAGGACGAGCGCCTCGAAGTTGTCGGCGAGCGCATAGGACGGCAGGCTCGAACGCACCGTGTCGAAGCCGGCGCCGAACGCCTCGCTGACGAGGTCGTTGGCGTTGTCGACATAGTAGGTGTCGTTGCCGAGGCCGCCGAACATGTCGTCGGCGCCTCCGCTCCCGATCAGCGTGTCGTCGCCGTCGCCGCCGACGAGGCGGTCGTGGGGGAAGAAGAAGTCTGCCGGGGTGATGGTCGGGGCGTTCAAGAGATTGATGGTCTCGTGCGTGGTGCCGTCGGCGGAGTTCCCCAGCCAGTGAGTGGCGTCGACTTGCGTGAAGGTGCTGCCGAGCCCGTAGCCGATGAAGCCGAGCCGGTCCTGGCCGGGCGTGAAATCCGCAACCGCGTCGCCGTTCGCCTCTCCGCGGGTAAACAGGAACACGTCGGCGCCCGCCCCGCCTTCGAGGTAGTCTGCGCCGCCGCCGCCGTTCAGGTAGTCGTTGCCGCCGCGCCCGAACAGGAAGTTTCCGCGGGTGCCGCCCGCAAGCGTGTTGTCGCTCTCGTTGCCGAAGCCCCACACGCCCGCGCCGCCGAGGAACATCGCCTCGACATTGCTCGGCAGGGTGTAGGAAGGCGCCTCCGAGACGATGATATCGGAGCCCTCGCCGGGGTTCTCGATCGCCTGGTCGCCGGCACTGTCCAAGTGGTAGGTGTCGTCGCCGAGCCCGCCGATCATGGTGTCGTTCGACGCATCGCCGCCGACCCCGGTCAGGCTGTCGTTGCCGCCGTATCCGATCAGGTAGTTGCTGATGCCGTTGCCGGTGAGCGTGTTGTCGCCCGCGTTGCCGATCGCCCAGGTCGCGCCGGGGTCGAGGACGAGCCCCTCGAGGCCGTCGGCGAGCACGTAGGCCGGCAGGCTCGAGTGCACCGTATCGAAGCCGCCGCCGAACGGCTCGCCGACGAGATCGCTGGCGTTGTCGACATAGTAGGTGTCGTTGCCGAAGCCGCCGAACATGTCGTCGGCGCCCCCGCCGCCGATGAGCGTGTCGTTGCCGTCGTTGCCGACAAGCCCGTTGTGGGCCGAGTTGCCGGTGATGAGGTTGTTGAGCGCGTTGCCGATGCCGTCCCGGGCCGCCGTGCCCTCGACGAGCAGGAGGTTCTCGACGTTGGCGGGCAGGGTGAAGCTGACCTCTCGGGTCCAGATGGTGTCGATGCCGCTGTTGGGCTGCTCGATGACCGTGTCGGTCGCATCGACGTACACGTAGAGGTCGTTATCATCAGGCGATAACGCGGAGCGCGGGTCGGTGACGCCGCCCTGGAGCGTGTCGGCACCGGGGCCGCCGATCAGGACGTCGTGCCCCTCGCGGCCGATGAGCGTGTCGTTGCCGCCGCCCCCGACCAGCAGGTCGCGACCACCGTTACCCGTGACCGTGTCGTTGCCGGTCGTGGGCGTGTAGCGGGCTCCGTCCGTGCCACGTCCGTTCGGAACATTTACGAAAATCGTGTAGCCGCCGGTCTGGTCGTTGCCGTCATCCTGTAGCTCCAGCGTGTAGGACGAGTAGGTGCTCGCGCCGTTGAACTGCAGGAACGTCTCCCCCGAGCCGAGGCTTGTGCCCGTCGCCACGACCGTCGAGCTCTTGCCTGCGTACAACGTGAGCACGCCGTCGAAGGGACTGCCGTCGTTGGCGATGACGTCGATCGTCACGGTTCCGAAAAAGGACCACGGCAAGAAGGGGCGACTTCGGAGGGCAGGCAGAGGAATGTCGAAGTAGTCGTGGTCCCCGATAAAATCGATGGCGCCGAATCCGAATAGAACATCGTCAGGAATCAAGATAATTTCGAAGCTCTCCGGCTGATCTAAGCCGAAGTAGACCTGCACCTCTTGGCTGGTATACGTCTGATTGGCCGAGGAGAAACTGTCCGGCTCGTTGATTGCGAATTGGGTCGCCATCGAATCACCTGCTGGTCACGCCGCGGCCGTGGCATGGACGGCGGCCCGAGACCGGAGGGGATAGCTTACGAAGTGTTGGCAGTCGCTGAGGCACTCTGCCTCGGGCACGATCAGCGAAACGCCATCGCCGCACCGCTACGCTGATT
>JAJKJG010000285.1 GCA_021154065.1 Methylobacterium sp. | reverse complement strand
CTCGGCGCTCCTGCACAACCTGAAGCACAACAAGGTTCTGCACGAAAAGAACGTCATCCTGACGGTCCGGTCGGTCGACGTGCCGCGCGTGTCGAACGACGAGCGCGTCGCCATCGAGCCCATCGGCGACAATTTCTGGAAAGTCACGGCGACCTACGGCTACATGGAGACGCCCAACATCCCGCGCGGGCTCGCCATCCTGCGCAAGCTCGGCTTCAAATTCGACATCATGGCGACGTCGTTTTTCCTCTCCCGCCGCTCCATCCGTCCCGCCGTCCGCTCCAGCATGCCGCTGTGGCAGGACAAGCTCTTCATCGCGCTCGCCCGGACGGCCAGCGACGCCACGGACTTTTTCCAGATCCCTACAGGGCGGGTCGTGGAAGTCGGCACGCAGGTTACGGTGTAAGGCGGTTCAGGGCGATCAATTCAGCGGCGCCTGCCCCTCCCCGTCTTGCGGGGAGAGGAGTTTCCTTACGCCTTGCGCTCGATCGTGAACCGGGCCGCTTCGCGCAGGAGGTCGGCTTCGGGGCCGAACCCCTCCAGCAATGCGAGCGCGGCGTTCACGAGGCGGTCGCACTCGGCCCGCGCCCGCTCCAGGCCAAGCACATCCACGAGCGTCGCCTTTCCTTTTTCCCGGTCCTTGCCGGTGCGCTTGCCCATCGTTTCGGCCGAGGCTTCCCGGTCGAGGATGTCGTCGGCGACCTGGAACGCGGCCCCGATCGCGCGGCCGCAGGCGCACAGCCGCGTGCGGGCGTCCGCGTCGGCGCGGCCGACGATGGCTCCGGCCTCGACCGAGAACGCCAGGATGGCCCCGGTTTTCATGGCCTGGAGTTGCCGGATGTCGGGATCGGTCAGCTTGGCCTCGCCGTAGCGGCCTTCCGCGGCAAGGTCGAGCATCTGCCCGCCCACCATGCCGCCCAGGCCCGCCGCGCGGGCAAGGCCGAGGACGAGATCGGCGCGCACGGACGGGCTCGGATCGGTCGCCGGATCGGCCAGCGTCTCGAAGGCGAGCGTTTGCAGCGCGTCGCCGACCAGGATCGCGGTCGCCTCGTCGTACGCCTTGTGCACCGTCGGCTTGTTGCGGCGCAGGTCGTCGTCGTCCATCGCCGGAAGGTCGTCATGCACCAGCGAGTAGCAGTGGACGAGTTCGATCGCCGCGCCGGTCCGCAGCGCCCCCCTGACGTCCCAGCCCAACATGCGGGCCGTCTCGACCGCGAGGAAGGGGCGCAGCCGCTTCCCGCCCCCCAGAACGGCATAGCGCATCGCTGTCATCAGATGCCCCGGCCGGGCGATCTCGCCGGGTCGGGCCTTGTCCGAGAGGAGCGCCGCGAGCGTGGTCTCGACCTCCTGGGCGACGGCGGCGAGCTGCGCCGCGAACGGCTGGCGCGGCGGAGCGGCGGCGAATTGCTGGCTTGGCTGGGTCATGGCTCGTGCTAACTGACGCGCTCGACTTGGCCCAACCCGGTTGCGGGGTCAAGCAGGGGAGGGCGGGCGGGTGGGGGATCGGACGGCGAGACGCGGAGCCTCCGGAGGTCTGCTTCGAAGCGTCGTCCGCCTCGCCTTCACGCTCGTGTTTGGTTTCGTTGCGGCGGTCCTCGCGCTCGGGTTCGCCTACCGGGTCATGACCCCCGTCTCGACCCTGATGATCGGACGCTGGCTTACCCTCCAGTCCGCCGCGCGCGAGGCCGTTCCGCTCGACGCGGTCGCGCCGGCGCTTCCCCTCGCGGTCCTCGCCTCCGAAGACGCCCGGTTCTGCCGCCATAACGGCGTGGACTGGGATGCGCTGCGGGGCGTTCTGGACGAGGCCGACGAGGACGGCCCGAACCGGGGCGCTTCGACGATCGCCATGCAGACCGCGAAGAACCTCTTTCTGTGGCCGAGCCGGTCCTACGTGCGGAAAGGGATGGAGATCCCGATCGCGCTCTACCTCGACGCGATCTGGCCGAAGCGGCGCATGATGGAGGTTTATCTCAACATCGCTGAATGGGGCGAGGGGGTCTTCGGGGCCGAAGCGGCGGCGCAGCATTACTTCCGCAAGCGCGCCCGCGACCTCAGCCGGCGCGAGGCGGCATTGCTCGCCGCCGCGCTGCCGAATCCGATCCTGCGCAACCCCGCCCGGCCCTCGCGCCGCCATCAGGCGCTCGCCCAACGGCTGACGACGCGGATGGAGAGCGCGGCTCCATTCGCGGATTGTCTCAAGCGCTGACGTTCGGGCGCGGGACGCACGCCCTTTGGGACGCACGCCTCAAGCGGTCGCTTCGGCGAGCTTCAGCAACTCGGCGGCCTTTTTCGTCTTGGCGGCGAAGTCCTTCCAGGCGGTGTCGCGGGCGAGCGCCCGCCACTTCTCGATGTGCTCCTCGGTCAGTTCGTGGACCTGCGCCCCTTTGGCCTTGTAGACCTTCTCCACCTCGGCGTCGTCCTGCTTGGCGGCCTCCGTGCCGAACGGCTCGAGGTCGGCGCCGACCTCGCGCACGACCTTCTGCTGCTCCGGCGTCAGCGCCTGGAAGGTCGATTTCGCCATCAGGATCGGCTCCAGCATGAACCAGTACGACCGGCCGCGGCCCGAGGTCAGGTTCTTGGTCAACTCCTCCAGCCGGAAGGAGATCAGGCTGGTGGAGGAGGTCACGGCGGCGTCGAGCGCGCCGGTCTGCATGCCGATGTAGACCTCGTTCGACGGCATCGTGGAGACCTGTGCTCCCGCCGCCAGGAACACCGCGTCCATCTCACGGCTGCCGCCACGGATTTTGACGCCCTTCATGTCCTCGGGGCCGAGAAGCGGCTGGCCGCGCGAGGCGATCCCGCCCGACTGCCACACCCAGGTGAGAATGACGACGCCCTTGTCGTCGAGGATCTTGGCGAGTTCCTGGCCGATCGGCGCGGACTTCCACTTGGCGGCCTGGTCGTAGTTCGTGACCAGAGCCGGCATGAGACCGATATTGGTCTCGTGGATCTCGCCGCCCGCATAGGCCAACGGATAGAGCGTCAAGTCGAGCGCGCCCTTGCGCACGGCGCTGAACTGGGCGAGCGTCTTCATCAAGGAGGAATTCTGGTAGACGTCCACCTTGAGGGCGCCGTTGGTGCGTTTCTCGACCTCCGCGGCGAACTTGCGGCAGATCCGGTCGCGGAAATCACCTTGTTCGAGGGTGCCGCCCGGAAATTGGTGCGACAGCTTCAGAGTCTTCGGGGCCTGGGCCTTGAGAATGGCGGGACGGGCCAACAGCCCGGCTCCCGCGGCTGCGCCGCCGAGCACCATACGTCGCGTCATAGACATCGCACATCTCCTCTCGTTGAGGGCATCTTGGCGCGACATATCGTTCTTGTCGATACAGCCGGCGACGCTGAGGGACGACGCGTCATCTTCCCGGACCGCATGCGGTCGCTTTCACCATCGACGGCGTCGCGTTCAACCTCTAATCGGACCGCATGAGCCTCTTTTCGACCGCCGCGCGCGCGCATGGAGTCCAGGGCGCGTCGCGCATCCTCGGGCTCTTCCTCCTTGTCCTCATCACTCTGATCGGCGCGCCGCGAACGGAGCTGGCGCGGGCGTCCGAGGATGTCGAGCGTCGCGTCGAAGCCCTCCTCGCGCAAATGACGCTGGAGGAGAAAATCGGGCAGCTCAATCTGATGTCGCACGGGCCAGGCTTCGACATCGAGGCCGTGCGGCAGGGCCGCGTCGGGGCCCTGATCAACTTCAACAACGCCCCGGACATCGCTGCCGCGCAACTAGCCGTGCGCGAGACGCGCCTGGGCATTCCCCTTCTCTTCGGTCTCGACGTGCTGCACGGGTTCCGGACGACCTTCCCGGTCCCGCTCGCCGAAACGGCGACGTTCAACCCAGGCCTCGCCCGCCTCGCCAGCGAATGGGCCGCTCGCGAGGCGGCCTACATCGGCGTGCAATGGACCTACGCCCCCATGGTCGACGTGTCCCGCGATCCGCGCTGGGGCCGCATCGTCGAGGGCTCGGGCGAGGACCCGTATGTGGGCCGGGTGTTCGCCGCGGCGCGGATCGAGGGCTTTCGAGCCGGCGGTCTGGCCACGGCGGCGAAGCACTTCGCCGGCTACGGCGCCGTTGAAGGCGGACGCGACTACGACGCCACCAACATCCCGCAGGGCGAGTTGCGGGACGTGTACCTGCCGCCGTTCCGCGCCGCCCTGAAGGCCGGCGGCATTTCGCTGATGAGCGCCTTCAACGCCCTCAATGGCGTGCCGGCGACCGCGAACGCGTGGCTCCTGACCGATGTGCTGCGCAAGGAATGGGGGTTCGACGGTTTCGTGGTGTCGGATTGGGCGGCGATCGAGGAGTTGATGGGGCACGGCATCGCGGTTGATGAGGCTGAGGCGGCCCGCAAGGCCATCAACGCCGGCGTCGATATGGACCTGATGGCCGGGTTCTACGACCGCAATCTCGCCAACGAGGTCCGGGCCGGGCGCGTCAGTCAGGCGACCCTCGACGAGTCCGTCCGCCGCGTGCTGCGCACCAAGATGCGCCTTGGCTTGTTTGACCGAGCGGACGCCGATCCGTCCCGCGTCGACGCGGCGTTCCCGTCGCCGGAGTCGCGGCAAGCTGCGTTGACGGTCGCGCGCGAGGCGCTCGTCCTGTTGCAGAACCGCGACCAGACGTTGCCGCTTCGGCGCGAGGCGCAGTCGATCGCCGTCATTGGCGGGCTCGCGGCCAGCCAATGGGACTTGCTCGGCCCCCATGCCGCCCGCGGGCATGCCGAGGACACGCCGGTCTTGATCGACCGCATTCGGCAGCGCGCCGAGAAGGCCGGCGTCTCCGTGACCTACGCCGCCGCCTGCGACCCGTATTGCGAGACCGACGACGGCTTCGGCGCGGCGGTCGAGGCGGCGCGTTCGACGGACGCCGTCATCGCCATTATGGGCGAGCCGCGGGACATCTCGGGCGAGGCCGCCTCTCGCGCCCACATCACGCTGCCGGGCCGGCAGAGCGCGCTCCTTGAAGCGCTCGCGGCGACAGGCAAGCCCGTCATCGTCGTCCTTATCGCGGGGCGGCCGCTGGAACTCGCCCGCATCGCGGACAAGCTCTCGGCCGTCCTCATGGCGTGGTACCCCGGCACGGAAGGGGCTGCCGCGATCGCCGAGACGCTCTTCGGCGACGTCAACCCGAGCGGCAAGCTCCCTGTGAGCTACCCGCGGACGGTGGGCCAGCTTCCGCTCTATTACAACCGCCTGCCGAGCGGCCGGCCGCACGAGCCGAGCCAGCGCTTCACCCTGAATTATCTCGATGAAGGTCTGGAGCCGCTGTTCCCGTTCGGCTGGGGCCTCAGCTATACGCGGTTTACGTTCAAGGATCTCGTCGTAGCGACCCCACGGGTGCGGGCGGACGAGACGGTCGAGGTCCGGGTCACGGTGACGAACGCCGGCGCGCGGGCCGG
>JAJKJG010000284.1 GCA_021154065.1 Methylobacterium sp. | reverse complement strand
CGGCGGCGACGATCGCCCGCGCCGCCCGCCGCCGCCGCGCGAATTGGGCGACCGGCCGCCGCGCCGGGACCGGGAAGGTTTCGGTGATCGTCCGCCGCGACCGCCGCGAGAGGGTCCTGGCGAGCGCCCGGGCGGCGGCTTCCGGGACGGCCCGCGCAAAGGCTCCGGCGGATTCAAGGGTCCGGGCGGTTTCAAGGGCGACCGCCCTGGCGGCCCGAAGCGCGAAGGCGCGACCGGCCGCGGCGCGCCCGGCGGGAGCCGCCCGCCCGGCGGGAAGCGCCCGCCCGGCGGGAGCCGCCCGCCCGGCGGCAATCGCCCCTTCGGCGGTGCGAAGGGCCCACGGCGCCGCCCGCGGCCCTGACCGTTAGGCCATGCGTATCGTCGGCGGGCGCTTGCGCGGCCGGGCGCTTGCCGGCCCGGCCTCGGACCGGGTCCGCCCGACCTCCGACCGCCTGCGCGAGACGATCTTCAACGTCCTCGCCCACGCTTACGATGACCCGGTCGCCGGCGCGCGCGTCCTCGACCTCTTCGCCGGCACCGGCGCCATGGGGCTTGAGGCGCTCTCGCGGGGCGGCGCCTTCGCGCTCTTCGTCGACGACAGCGCCGCGGCGCGCGGCCTGATCCGCCAGAATATCGAGGCGCTCGGCCTCGGCGGCGAAACGCGCCTCTTTCGCCGCGACGCCACCCGCATGGGCAAGGCTGCGCCGAACGCGCCGTTCTCGCTCGTCTTCTGCGACCCGCCCTATGGCAAGGACCTCGCCCCGAAGGCGCTCATTTCGTGCGCCGGAGGCGGGTGGCTCGCACCGGGCGCGCTCGTCGTGGTCGAAGAGGCGCAGGGGGTGGAGGTGGCGCTGCCGGAGGGGTTCACCGAGCTCCAACGGCGTGATTATGGGGAGACGCAGGTGGTGTTCCGCCGATTTGCCGCTTAGCGGGTCAGCTCCCAGCCATCGCGGTTCTTTATCAGCTTTCCCTCGTTCACAAGCTGGTTGCCTGCCCACCGCATCTCATATTGCCACACGTAGAAGAAATCTCCGGCTCGTTCGAGATCGGCGCGATAGCGTTCCCAAATGTGCTTTCCAATTTCTGGAATGCGAGCCTTGCCGCCCCTCAACCGCAACGCCTCAATGATCAGCGGCTTAAGGTCTGACCTTGTGTTCAAGCTCATTCGATTCGTCTCCGGATTCGTCCGCGCCCCCGCCGGGCTTCCATCCCGGACGCATCAGTACGATGCGACGACCCTCCAATCCTATCTCGACGTCGCTTGTGATGCCGGTCTTGGCGAGTACAGCCTTCGGTAGGCGCACACCCTTGGACCTGCCGATTCGGATGACCTTGCAACGCATGGTCGTTCTATACACCGCAGCTGAATGGGACGCGAGACTACGACTCACCGCCGCCCGAACAGCCTCTCGATGTCGGCGAGCTTGAGCTCGACGTAGGTCGGGCGGCCGTGGTTGCATTGGCCGGAGAGCGGCGTCGCCTCCATCTCGCGCAGGAGCGCGTTCATCTCCTCGGGCTTGAGCCGCCGCCCGGCGCGGACCGAGCCGTGGCAGGCCATGCGCGAGAGCACGGCGTCGAGCCGCTCCTCGAGCGGGGCCGCGGCGTCCCATTCGGCGAGCGCGTCGGCGACGTCCTGGACGAGCGCCTTGATGCGCCCGCCGGCGAGCGAGGAGGGCACCTCGCGCACGAGCACGGCGCCGGCCCCGAAGCTTTCGAGCCCGAGGCCGAGCCGGTCGAGCGCCTCCGCCTCGGCGAGGAGCCGCTCGGCGTCGACCGGATCGAGGTCGACGACCTCGGGGATGAGGAGCAGCTGGCGCGCGATCCCGGCCGTCGCGCGCTCGCGCTTCAGGCGCTCGTAGACGAGGCGCTCGTGGGCGGCGTGCTGGTCGACGATGACGATGCCGTCCTGCGTCTGCGCGACGATGTAGGTGCCGTGGACCTGCGCCCGCGCGGCGCCGAGCGGGGCGTCGGCGGGCTCGGCCTGCCCGAGGAGCGCGCGCACGTCGGCCGAGGGCGAAAAGGCAGTAAACGCCGCCTGCTCCGGCTCGGCGAGGCCCGGCGGCCGCTCGAGCGTCGCGGTCTCGGCGGGCGCCTGCCAGCCGGCGAAGGCCGGCGAAGGCCTTGCCGGCGGCACGCGATTGGCGACGAGGCCGGGGCGCGGCGGCGCGCCGATCCCCGGGCGCAGCGCGTCGAGGGTGCGGGCGCCGCCGCTCGTCGCGGCGCGAAAGCCGGCGCGGGCGAGCGCGTCGCGCAGCGCGCTGACGACGAGCGAGCGCATGAGCGCCGGATCGCGGAAGCGGACCTCGGTCTTTGCCGGATGGACGTTGACGTCGACGATCGCCGGGTCGCATTGGATGAACAGCGCCAGCACCGGGTGACGGTCCGAATGCATCACGTCGGCATAGGCGCCGCGCACGGCGCCGAGCAGCAGCCGGTCGCGCACCGGCCGGCCGTTGACGACGAAATGGATGTGGCCCGAGGTGCCGCGGTGATAGGTCGGCAGCCCGATCTCGCCGAACAGGCGCAAATTCTCGCGGGCCTGGTCGACCGGCACGGCATTGGCGGCGAAATCGGCGCCGAGCACGCGCGCCGCGCGGCGCGCGAGCCCGTGCTCGCCATCGGCCTCCGGCGGATAGGTCGTCGCGGTCAGGTGGTCGCCTGAGAGCGAGAAGCGGATCTGCGGGTGCGCCACGGCAAGCCGGCGCACGACCTCGGCGACCGCCTGCGCCTCGGCCCGGTCGGATTTGAGGAACTTGAGCCGCGCCGGCGTCGCGGCGAAGAGCTCGGCGACCTCGACCCGCGTGCCCTTCGTCGACGGCGCCGGCCGCACCGGCGATTTCGCCCCGGCCTCTACCACGATCGCCGCCCCGGTCGGGGCGTCGGCGGTGCGGGTCGTGATCGAAAGCCGCGCCACGGCACCGATCGAGGGCAGCGCCTCGCCGCGAAAGCCGAGCGTGCCGATGCGCGACAGGTCGCCGTCGGCGAGCTTCGAGGTGGCGTGCCGCTCGACCGCGAGCTCGAGGTCCCGAGGGGACATGCCGGCGCCGTCGTCGACGACGCGGATGAGCCGGCGTCCGCCGCCCTCGACCGTGACCTCGATCGCGCCGGCGCCGGCGTCGATCGCGTTCTCGACCAATTCCTTCACCGCCGCCGCCGGGCGCTCGACCACTTCGCCCGCCGCGATGCGGTCGACGAGGACGGGGTCGAGGCGGCGGACGAAGGTCATGCGAGGCGCCTCGCCGCGGCCCGGCGCGGCGTCGATGATGCCGACGATGACGCGCCAAAACCCCGACGATGATGCGCGCTGATGCGCGTCATCCCGGACGATGATGGGCAACGCTCGCGTCGCCGCGCCCTTGTCATCCCTTCGCCTCCGCCAGATACCGCTTCGCCAGGACCTTGCCCTCCTCGACCGCCGGCTGGTCGAACGGATCGATGCCGAGCGCGTAGCCGGTCAGGATGGTCTCGAGCATGAAATGCATCACGAGCTCGCCGATCGTGCGCTCGTCGAGGCGCTCGACATGCAGGCGCCGGGTCGGGCGGCCGTTCTTCGCCAGCGTGTCGGCGGTGGCGCGGCCTTGCGCCGCGACGAGGTCGCCGATGCGGCGCCCGGCAAAGCCCGGCTCGCCGGCGCGCCGCGCGAGCTCGGCGTCGATCTCAGGCCCCTGCCCTGCCGCCGCGACGGTGAGCACGGTGAACAGCTTGTCGTTCGGCCCGGCAAGATAGAGCTGCTGCTGCGAGTGCTGGTCGACCGGCCCGATCGCCGCCACCGGCTGCGAGCCCTTGCCGTCCTTGCCGAGACTCTCGGCCCAGAGCTGCACCCACCAGCGCGTGAAGCGCTCAAGCCGGTCGGCATAGGCCATGAGCACGGTGATCGCCTTGCCCTCCATGGCGAAGGCGAGGTTGAGCGCCGCGCCCGCCGCCGCCGGGGCATCGCCGGCCGCGCCGGAGCGGAGAGGAGCGTAGGCGTCGGCGGCGCCGGCGCGGATCGCGCCGATGTCGAGCCCGAGGACGGCGGCCGGCAGGAGGCCGACATTGGTCAGGACCGAATAGCGCCCGCCGATGCCGGTGTGATGGTCGAGAAAGGCGACGCCCTCGGGCTCGAGGAGGTCGCGCAGGCCGTTCCGGGCGCCCTCGCGGCGCGGCTCGGACAGGCCGAGGAAGAGCTCGCCGGCGCGGGCGCGAAAGCCCGCCTTGTCGAGCGCGGAGAGCACGGCGATCGCCTGCATCAGGGTCTCGCCGGTGCCGCCGGATTTCGAGATCGCGACGAAGCGCGAGGTCGCAAGCGGCAGGCGCTCGAGGAGGCCGCCGAAGGTCTGAGGGTCGAGGTTGTCGAGGAAATGCACCCGCGGCGCATCGGCGAAGCGCCCGAGGCCCGGCACGGCGTAGTCCGCGAGCTGCGCCAGCGTCTGGCCGCCGAGGCTCGATCCGCCGGTGCCGAGGAAGACGACGTCCGTGGCGCCGTCCCGGAGCCGCGCCGCGGCAGCGCGGATCGCGTCGAGGTCGTCGGTCGTGCCCGGCAGGCCAAGGAGCGGCAGGCGCCCGCCCGCGTCGTCCTCGGCGAGGCGCTTCGCGGCGCTCGCGACGCCGGCCCGCGCCGCGTCGAGCGCCGTCTGCGGCAACCCGGCCTCGCCGATGTTCGCGGCGAGCGCGAGATCGATCGACTGTTGCAGGGCCATGCTCTCTCCGCCAAATTTTCAGGCGGCGGACCATAAGGGAGGCGCGGAATGGCGGCTAGGGCCTCGGCGCCTTACGCGAAGGCGAAATGGTCGGCGGTCAGATTCGCCTTGAGCACGTTCGCAAGCGTGAGCGTATCGCCGGTGTTGGTCGTGATCACCAGGTTGGTGCCGTCCTGCACGGCGTGCGCCAGCACGTCGGCGAGGTTGGCGAACACGCCGCCCTTGAACTGGACGACGTCGTGATGGGCGGCTGAGCCGATCTCGAAGTCGATGATCAGGCTGGTTCCGAAGCTCGCCTCGAACACGAACATATCGTCGCCGGCGTCGCCCTGCAGGTAGTCGCTGCCGGAGCCGGCAAACAGCGTGTCGTTGCCGATCCCGCCGGCAAGGTTGTCGTCGCCGGCGTCGCCGGCCAAGTAGTCGTCGCCGTCGGCGCCGAGCACGGTGTCGTTGCCGGCGCCGCCGAACACCACGTCGTTGCCGGTCTCGCCGTTGATGTCGTCGTTGCCGCTCTCGCCGACGACGGTGTCGTTGCCGGCGCCGCCGAAGACGACGTCCTCGCCGTCGCCGCCGTTGACGTAGTCCTCGCCGTCGCCGCCGAGCACCGTGTCGTTGCCGGCATTGCCGAACAGGGTGTCCGGGCCGGCGCCGCCGTCGAGATAGTCGTTGCCGATGTCGCCAAGGAGCGTGTCGGTGCCGTCGTTGCCGACGAGGAGGTCGTCGCCGTCGCCGCCGTTCAGGTAGTCGTTCCCGGCGTCGCCCATGAGCGTGTCGGCGCCGCCGTTGCCGACGATCAGGTCGTCATCGGCGCCGCCGTTCAGATAGTCGTTTCCGTCGGCGCCGACGAGCGTGTCGTTGCCGGCCTCGCCGAAGGCCTTGTCATTCCCGTCGCCGCTCGTGACGTAGTCATTGCCGCCGCCGCCGATCAGCACGTCGTCGCCGCCCGCACCATTGATCGTGTCGTTGAACGCCCCACCGGTGAGCGTGTCCGGTCCACCGCCCCCGACAATCACCGGGCTCGTGTCGTTGATGGTGATGGTGAAGGCCTTGTCGAATGAAGCCCGGTCAATGTCCGTCACCCGCACCACGATGGTCTGGGATGGGCTTTGGTCGAAATCCACTGGCGCGGTCCCGACGGTTATCTTACCGCCGGGGCCGATCTGAAAGCGGGCCCCCGCATCGTCGACGAGCGAGTAGGTGAAATCGCCCGGATTGCCGGGCTCTAACCCGTTACGTAGCCTACGAGTGTTCCGGGCGGGCTGTCCTCGTCGACAGCCAGGGGGAAACCCGCGACGATGTCGGTCGGGCGAATGACCGGCATGACAACCGTAACAATCTGAGCGGGCGCGATGCGATCGGTCAAAGATACCGTGAAGCTGGCGTCCAGACCGCTGGCATCATGTCTAAAGAAGAGGGCGCCGTCTGGTCCGGCCATCCCCCTGGTGCTGAGCCTTGCCTGGCTGAAACTCGTGTGCGTGACCGTGAAATGTATGCCATTATCGTGCTGCACCAGACCATGGGATGTGTTGATGACCGTATAGATGAGCTGCGCGGGGGTATTGTCCGGATCGCTCGCAAATAGGTCTGAGTCCAAGATGTAGTCCAAGAAGCCATTGCGAACGGGCGGCAGCGTGAAGTCACCCGTCAGCACGGGCGCATCGTTGACATGCGGATTGACGGTGGCGTTCACGGTCGCGCTCTGCGACGGAGAGCTTCCGTCGGTCAGCGACACCGTGAAGCTGCCGTCGAGCTCGCCGCCGTCGTGACTAAACGAGATCGCATTCGCGGCGAGGTCCGCCTGCGTGAATGTCGTCGTCGCCGAGCCGCTCTTCAGCACCGTGCCGTGCGCGGGCGCCGCTGACCGTGTAGACGAGCTCGGAATCGGTGCTGTCCGCGTCGGTCGCGGAAAGGTCAGCGGTCGTCACCGCGACCGTGCCGCCCTCGGCGACCGTGATCGCGCGATCGCCGCCGAGAACCGGCGCTGCCATCTCATCGCTCCTCGTCAAAGGTCCCGGCGCGGTGCGCGCCAGGGCGCCGCTTCCGATCTGGACGGGGTTTTACCCCGAACCCGGTGGCGCCGCTAGGTTCCGCGCCGGCGCCCCCTCCACCATGCTTCGCATGGTCCCCCTCCCTCGGCTCACGCGGGTGAGGAGCGCTACAGCCCGACCGGCCGCCCCGCGACCACCACCAAGAGCTTGCCGTCGCCGAGCGTGCGCTCGGCGGCGCGGGCGATGTCGGCTTGCGTCACCGCGGCGACGAGGCTGTTGCGGCGGGCGATGTAGTCGATGCCGAGGCCCTCGAAGGCGACCTGGGCGAGCTGGTGGGCGATCTTGGTCGAGGTGTCGAAGCCGAGCGCGTAGGAGCCGGTCAGGTAGTCCTTCGCCTTGGCAAGCTCCTCGTCCGACGGGCCGTCGGTCTTGAGCCGCAGGATCTCGGCCTCGATGACGGCGAGGCATTCGGGCACGCGCTCGTTCTTCGTCGCGGTGTAGCCCCAGGTCATCGAGGCGCCGCG
>JAJKJG010000283.1 GCA_021154065.1 Methylobacterium sp. | reverse complement strand
TCGACGCGCTCCTGCGGGGCGACCGCGCCACGCTGGCGCGGGCGATCACGCTGGTCGAGTCGCGGCGGCCGGATCACCGGGCCGCGGCGCGGCGCCTGCTCGACGCCGTGATGCCCCACACGGGACGCGCCGTCCGCGTCGGGATCACGGGCGTGCCGGGCGTGGGCAAATCGACCGCCATCGACGCGCTCGGCTCGCGGCTGACGGCCGAGGGCCACAAGGTCGCGGTGCTGGCTGTCGATCCGAGTTCGACCCGCACCGGCGGCTCGATCTTGGGCGACAAGACCCGCATGGCTCGGCTCGCCGCCGACCCGAACGCCTTCATCCGCCCCTCGCCGGCTTCGGGCACGCTCGGCGGCGTGGCGGCCAAGACGCGCGAGACGATGCTGTTATGCGAGGCCGCCGGGTTCGACGTCATCCTGGTCGAGACGGTCGGCGTCGGCCAATCCGAGACGGCGGTCGCCGATCTCACCGACTGCTTCCTCGTGCTCGCGCTGCCGGGCGCCGGGGACGAGTTGCAGGGCATCAAGAAGGGCGTGCTCGAACTCGCCGACCTGATCGCGGTCAACAAGGCCGACGGCGACAACGCCGCCCGCGCCTCGGCGGCGGCGGCGGAGTACCGCTCGGCCCTGCACATCATCACGCCGCCCTCTGCGGCCTGGACGCCGCCGGTGGTGACGGTCTCGGGCCTCACCGGGCAGGGTCTCGACGTTTTGTGGCGAAAGGTGCTCGACCACCGCGCCCAGCTTTCGGTGATCGGGGAACTCGCCGCCAAGCGCCGCGCCCAGGACGCCAAGTGGATGTGGGCGCTCGTGCACGAGCGCATGCACGCCCGCCTGACGCACGACGCGGCCCTGCGCCAGCGCGTGCCCGCCATCGAACGCGCCGTCGCCGAGGGCGCGATCTCCCCGACCGCCGGGGCGGACGAAGTCGCGGCCCTGCTCGGGCTTTGACGGTGGCGAAGCGGCCTCGCGTGCTCGTCACCGGCTTCGGGCCGTTCCCGCGCATGCCGCGCAATCCGAGCGCCGCCGCGGCGCGGCGGGTCGCGGCCTCGCCGCGCTGGCGCATCCTCGGGATCGCGGCGGACGCGCTCGTGTTGCCCACCGCCTACGCCGCGCTTGAGACGATCCTCGATCCCGCCCTCGAAACCAACGGCTTCGACGCGATCCTGATGATCGGCGTCGCCAGCCGCGCCAAGACAATCCGCATCGAGCGCAGGGCGGTGGACCGGGCCAGCATTTTGTGTCCCGACGCGGCGGGCCGGCGCCCGGCCCGCCTCACGATGCGCCAGAGGTTTCCCGATCGTTCAACCCGCGCGGTCCCGGCCCAGGTTCGCGCCACGCTGCGCCGCCGCGGGTTCGCCGGCGTCCTCTCGCAGGACGCCGGGCGCTATCTCTGCAACGCCGCCTATTTTCGCGCGCTCGCCGCTCCGGTCCCGGTCCTGTTCATCCACATCCCGAAGCCGCCGCAGGCGACGCGGCCCGTCCCGAACCGGCGTCGGCGACGCCTCGACCCTCGGGACCGGCTCGCCGCCGGGCTCGTCGGCGTGGCGCTCGGCCTCCTGCGGCAAGGGCGGGCGCACCGCATCGTTCGGCTCCGCGCGGATGAGCGCCTTGGATCGTGAGGCAGGCCTCCTGCTCGCAAGCGGTTGCAGGCGTCGAGACCTCAACCGGACGCATCCAACGCCGTCGCGGGCTCGCGGCTCCGACGCCCAGAACAACGCGGTCGCGAAGCATTGCTCCAGCGTCCTCACTCCCGGATCGCGGCATTATGCTCCGACGCTGACGGCCCGGCGCAGTCCGGCTATATGATCCCGCATGGACGACCTGCGACCGCCCGGCGAGCTGCGCCGCGGCTGGACCACCGGAGCCTGCGCCGCCGCCGCCGCCAAGGCGGCCTACGTGGGCTGGATCGCCGGCGCGTTCCCGGACCCGGTCGAGATCGGGCTCCCCAGCGGGGCGCGCCCGGCCTTCGCGCTGGCGCTGCATGAACGCACGAGCGACGGCGCCCGCGCCGGCGTCGTCAAGGACGCGGGCGACGATCCGGACGTGACCCACGGCGCGCTGGTCGTGGCGGCCGTGCGTCCCGCGCCGGCAGGACAGGGCGTCGTGTTCCGGGCGGGGCCCGGCGTGGGCGTCGTGACCCGCGCCGGCCTGCCGCTGCCCGTCGGCGAGCCCGCCATCAACCCGGTTCCCCGTCAGATGATCCAGGCGGCGCTTCAGGAGGCTCAGGCGGCGCTCGGCGGGCCGCCCGATGTCGAGGTCGAGATCTCCATCCCCGGCGGGGAGGCGCTCGCCCTGAAAACGCTGAACCCGCGGCTCGGCATCGTGGGCGGCCTGTCGATCCTCGGCACCACCGGGGTCGTGGTGCCCTATTCCTGCGCCGCCTGGATCCACTCCATCCACCGCGGCGTCGACGTGGCGCGGGCAGCGGGTCTACCGCATGTGGCGGGCGCGACCGGCGCGACCTCCGAGGCCGCCGTGCAGCGACTGCACGGGCTGCCCGATCACGCCCTCATCGACATGGGCGATTTCGCCGGCGGCATGCTGAAATACCTGCGCCGTCATCCCGTGCCGCGGGTCACGGTGGCGGGCGGCGTCGCCAAGATGGCGAAGCTCGGCCAGGGCTTGCTCGACCTGCATTCGCGGGCTGGCGCGGTCGATCTCGACTGGCTGGCCGAGCGCGTCGCGGAGGCGGGCGGGGACGCGCTGGCGGTCGCGGCGGCGCGCACCGCCAACACGGCCCTGGAGGTGTTCGGGGCCGCCCGGCAATGCGGCCTGCCGCTCGGGGACGTCGTCTCCGGATACGCCTGGCGCACGGCCGCAAACGCGTTGCAGGGGGCGGACGTGGCGCTGGAGATCGCCCTGTTCGACCGCGCGGGGCGGCTTGCCGGGCGCGCGCCGTTTCGCGCCGTCGGGTAACCGGCTCATGCGTCCGGCTCCTGGACCCCGGCGCGG
Organism: Methylobacterium sp.; assembly: GCA_021154065.1. The sequence goes on along the minus strand of JAJKJG010000283.1, from coordinate 3,668 downwards.
GGCCGGAACCGCCGGTCGTAATCCGCCGAATAGAGCGCGCTCTCGCGAAAGGAATCGGTCGGGCCGAGCGCGCGCCCGACCAGGATCAGCGCCGTGCGCTCCAAACCCTCGGCCCGCGCCAGCGGGGCGATGGCGCCGAGCGTGCTCCGCAGCACGCGCTCGTCCGGCCAGGACGCCCGCCACACCGCCGCCGCCGGGCAATCCGCGCCGTAGGCCGGCAGCAAGTCCTCCACGACCCGCTCGATGACGTGAATGGACAGGTGAATGGCCAGCGTCGCCCCGGTCGCCGCGAAGGCGGAGAGCCGCTCCGCCTCCGGCATGGCGGACGCGCGCCCGGAGGTGCGGGTGAGGACGACGGATTGCGCCACCTCGGGCACGGTCAACTCGCGCCCCAGCGCCGCCGCGGCGGCGGCAAAAGCCGGAACGCCGGGCGTGAGCGTGTAGCGGATGCCCAGGGCGTCCAGCCGCCGCAGTTGTTCGCTGAGCGCGCTCCAGATCGAGAGATCGCCGGAGTGCAGCCGCGCCACATCCTCGCCCTGTTCGTGGGCGCGGACGAATTCCCGCACGATGGCGTCGAGGTCGAGCGGCGCCGTGTCGATGACGCGCGCGCCGGGCGGGCACCACGCCAGGATGTCGCGCGGCACGATGGAGCCCGCGTACAGGCAGACGGGGCAACGCTCGATCAGCGCGCGGCCCCTTACCGTGATGAGGTCGGGCGCGCCGGGGCCGGCGCCGATGAAATGCACCGTCATCGGGGTTCCGGGCGACTGTTTCGGGCGCGCATGCCTCTCCCGCACGCGGGGAGAGGCGATTGGCCCCGTCGAGCCCTTCTGAGACCGGGCCTACCTGGAAATCGCATCACGACGCTCTCCTCGCCAACGCGCAGGTCGCACAGGGCGATGTGATGCGGGCCAGCACGAGTTCCGCGCCCAGCCCCGCGCCGCCAAGCGCCGCCGCTTCCGCCACCGAGCCGACGCCGTGGGCCGTCAGCGACCGGACCGAGGCGGTTTGGACAGCGGGCGCGGCGTCCCGCAACGCCGCCGCGCCGACGGCGGTCGGCTCGACCGCGAGCCGCCGCGCCGCCTCGCGGAAGCCGGGTTCGCCGGCCAGAGCTTCGAGAGTCGCGAGCCGCGCAAGGCGGTCGGGGACGAGCGCGGCATGGTCGCAGGCGCGCCGCACCAGCGTGACGAGTTCGTCCGCCTCGACGCCGCGCCGAAAGCCGACGCCCGCCACGATCATGGCTTTGTCGCCGCCCATTGCGTCACCGGCATCGCGGTCCGCCAGCCGTGCATCCCGCCGACCGGCTCGGCGCGGGACAGCGCGATGCGCCGCAAGCGTCCGCCATGGCGAGCGAACAGGGCGGCGAGCCGCGCCTCGGTCTCGACCGTGACCGCGTTGGCGACGAGCCGCCCGCCGGGTTTGAGCGCCGCCCAGGCGGCCTCGAACACGCCCGCGTCGGTCAGTCCGCCGCCGATGAACACGGCGTCGGGCGGGGCGAGGCCGGCCAAGGCTTCGGGTGCACGGCCCACCACGATCTCGACCTCCGTCGCCCCGAGCGCACGCGCATTGCGCCTGATGCGCTCGGCCCGGTCAGGGCGCTCCTCGATGGCGAGCGCCTGGTTTTGCGGGTGGCGCAAACGCCATTCGATGCCGACCGAGCCGGCTCCCGCGCCCACGTCCCAGAGCAGCTCGCCCGCGCGCGGAGCGAGCGCCGACAGGGTGAGGGCGCGGATTTCGGCTTTCGTGAGTTGGCCGTCGTTCTCGAACCAGCTGTCGTCGAGGCCGGGGGCGAGGGTGACGACGCGGGCGTGACGCGCCGCCACGACCTCGACCGCGACGGTGTCGAGAGGATTGACGCCCGTAAGGTCGAAGGCGCCCGCCGCAGCCCGCCTGACTCGCTCGCGCGGGCCGCCGAGCGCCTCCAGCACGGTCAGGACCGAGCCGCCGAACCCGCGCTCCGCGAGCAGGGCCGCGAGGCGGGCCGGCGTCGAACCATCCCAGGACAGGGCGAGCACGCGCGCGCCCGGCTGAAGATGCGGAATGATCCGCTCCAGCGCGCGGCCATGCAGGCTGACGCAGGCGCACTCGGGCAGGGACCAGCCGAGGCGCGCCGCGGCCAGGCTGAAGGCGGAAGCCTGCGGGAAGCACGCCATCTCCTCGGGCGCGACGAGGCGCGCCAGTTCGGCTCCGACGCCATGGAAAAAAGGATCGCCCGTGGCGAGCACGCAGGTCGGCCGGCCGCGCCGGGCCAGGATTTTGGGGTAGGCGTCCGCGAGCGGGCTCGGCCAGGCGAGCGTCTCCGCCGCGAGCGGCTGCGCCAGCCGCAAATGGCGCGCCCCGCCGACCACGAACTCCGCCCCGTCGAGGGCGGCTTGCGCGGCGGGCGGCAGCCCCGCCCGGCCGTCCTCGCCGATGCCGACGATCGCGAGCCAGGGCCGGGCGGGGTTTTGGCCCGCGCTCGACAGCGCCTCGGGTTTAGGGGACAAGGCCGGCATGCACGTTCTCGTTCTCGGCGGCGTCACGGAGGCGTCCGCGCTCGCGGCGCGGCTCGCGGGGCGCTCTGACCTCGACGTGACGCTCTCGCTCGCCGGGCGCACGTCCAACCCGAAGCCCGCGCCCGTGCCGACCCGTGTCGGCGGATTTGGTGGCGCGGAGGGGCTGGCGCGCTGGCTTGCGGAGCACCGCGTCGGGCTGGTTATCGATGCGACGCATCCGTTCGCCGCGATGATCGCGCGCAACGCCGCCGCAGCATGCGCGCAGCGCGGCGTGCAACTGCTCGCCCTGCGCCGGCCGCCGTGGCGCGCGACATCCGGCGACCGCTGGACCGAGGTTGCGGCCATGCCGGAGGCCGCCGCCGCGCTCGGCCCGGCGCCGCGCCGGGTTTTTCTGACCGTCGGCCGCCTCGAACTGCCGGCCTTCGCGGCCGCGCCCCAGCACCGTTACATCGTCCGCACCATCGAGCCGATCGGCGATGCCTTGCCGGTATCGGGCGTCATCGCCATCCAGGATCGCGGCCCATTCGGCGAAGCCGAAGAGCGAACGCTGATGCGGGAGCACGGCGTTGAAGCCGTTGTCACAAAAAACTCTGGTGGAGCGGCTACATACGGAAAGATCGCCGCGGCGCGGACGCTGGGACTTCCCGTCGTCATGGTGGCGCGACCCCAAAAACCCGACGCGCCGACAGTCGAGAGCGTGGACGCGGCGCTGGCGTGGATGGAGGCTCACGGCCGCGCCTCGCAGCGCCGGGGCGTATAGACGTAAGGCGGTTCGCCAGGGCGCAGCATGAGCCGCGTCGTGCTCGCCCCGATGAGGACGAGCGTCGCCATATCGGCCGCAACCCCGCCCGCCTCGGCGAGCCGCGCCACCGTGATGGCCTCGTCCGCCCGTCCGACCGCGCGCGCGAAAACGACCGGCGTCTCCGGGCCGCGCGCCGCGGCGGCGATCTCCAAGGCCGCGCCCAGCTGCCAGGGCCGGGCGGACGAGATCGGGTTGTAGAGCGCGATGACGAAATCGGCGGCGAGCGCGGCTTGCAAGCGCCGCTCGATCACCGCCCAGGGCTTCAGGTTGTCGGACAACGAGATGGCGCAAAAATCGCCGCCGAGCGGCGCGCCGACCCGCGCCGCCGCCGCCAGCATCGCCGTGACGCCGGGCTCGACCGTGATCGGGAC
>JAJKJG010000282.1 GCA_021154065.1 Methylobacterium sp. | reverse complement strand
TGCGCACAGAGGCGCGGGCGTGTAGCGTCGTCATAGCAAAAATCACTTTCAAGCCCCGCGCGGTTAGCCCCGTTTGCGGGGCTTCCTTTTGCGGTCGTGCGCTGGTCATTGAGGATCAGGCCCCGACTTGCGCGGGAGCGGGCGGAAGCTCGGACGTGGAGCGGCGAACGTTGCCGGTCATCCAGGCGTCGAGGTCCGCTCTCCGGTACCGGATTGCCTTTCCGATCCGACTGAAATTCGGAAGCTGTCCGGTAATTCTGCGCTTGGCGAGAGTAGAGGGCGAGCTGCGGACGTAGTCAGCCGCCTCTTTCGGGGTCATGTAATCGGAAGGCATTGTGTGTCCTCTTGTCGAAGAGGACACCCTGATACGCGGGGCATCCTCTACCGGAGCCGCCGGGCAACATGCCAAGCGGCGAGGACACCTAATATTCACACAGGAATCTCGCCGTCAAAACTCGCGGGAGAGAAAACGGCGAGATTAGCCGCGAGATTAGCCGCGAGATTAAACCACCTTACGGCGTCGTCCCGTTTTCTTCCATTCCTCTGGAGAAAAGTCCCGGCGGAGTTCGCGCACGCGGTCGCGGTTGATGGTAAACAGCGCCTGCATGTGTAGACAGTCGGCCTTTTCGTTGGGATACGGCGGGTCGGGGTACTCCGCTACCCAAGCTTTGTAGGCGTTCTCCAGGTCCAGCTTCAGTGAAGCTCGGCGCGGGGGGTCGGGGAGCTGCGCCGCTTTAAGGTCAGCAGCAACAGGTTTCAGATCGGGTTGCGGCAACAAGGTGAGGAGCCACGTCACCAAGTCCGGCCTATACACGTGCACATGATGCCATGGCTTATGGCCAGCTAGTCTGAGATCGACAAACTCTTCGCCGCTGGAGACCGCATCGTAGTCTATAGCAACGGTATCCCCGCGGGCGATACGCGCGTTGCGGAAGTAGCTCGGAGGAATAGCTATTGACGGGTTCCCGCACTTCGTCTCCGAGCCTTCCAAACGTAATTCGCCCCGCTTTGCGGGCTTGAATAGCGCGCGGGCCGCGCCTTGCGTCACGCCGACCGGATTGCCGTGCTCGGCCAAGAAGTCGATTACGGGCGTAAGTGGCACCCAATCGCCATCCCCCACCGGCACAGCATTCGGGTCCAACGTCGGGCTCGGCGCCCATTCGAGTTCCTGAGCCGCAAGCTCCGGCCAATCGTGTTCTGTCACTTTGTCACCGCCCACCGCCGAGGGAGTTGCGCGGGGCAGCGTCCCGGCGGTGACATGGACGCGACGGCTGGCCTGCCGGCCCCGCGCATGGGAGATTCTACACCGGTCGCAACGGGAAGAGCAGCGCCGCCCCGTCGCCCGTCCACAGGCTGAGCCTAGCCCCAATTGCCGGGCCGCTGGAGCGGCACAACCTCGCCCGAGGGCTTCCCTTCAAGCGCGGCGGCGATCCGTGCTCCCACAGCTTCGTTGGCGGCGCGGATCGGGTCCGCGGAGAGGTGGGCGTAGCGACTCGTCGTCGTACTGTGGCGGTGACCTAGCAGTGCGCCGATCAACGGTAGGCTCAATCCGCCGCTTGCGCCCACGGATGCAAACGAGTGCCGCAGGTCGTGGAGGCGGACATTCTCCAACCCCGCCCGGGCCCGCACTCGCACCCACACTTTGTCTATTCCAATGAAAGGCTCGCCGGCCCGCATGCCTGGGATGAGATGCGGGTTGCCGTCTCGCCGTGGCAGACCGGCGATCAGAGCCAAGGCTGGTGCGTTCAGATAGACGACCTTTGCCCCCGTCTTGCTGTCGGGCAACCTCAGGCATCGGTGATCCAAGTCGACTTCGGGCCAAAGGAGGTTCAGGACCTCGCTTCGGCGGCAGCCGGTCAGGAGGAGGAGCTTAATGGCCGCGCTGGGGAATACGTTGCCGCTTGTGTTCGCCTCTTCGTCGAGCGCGGACGCCAGCCGGGCAATCTCCGCCTCGGACAGAAAGCGTTCCATCTTGCGGGATTTCGGCAGCTTGATGCCGCGCGCCGGATTATCGGCTCGGATGTTCCGGCTCACTCCAAAAGCCATAATCGTCCCGAGAAGGGCAACGGTCCGAGCGGCGGCTCCCCTGCCTCCTCGCGGCATGCTCCCCGGCTTTCGTGCACCGTTCCGCAATGGCGCGGCCGCGGTCCTGCCCTTGCTCACGTCACCGAGAACTCGCTCGGCGTCAGCTCGCGTAATTGCATCAACCCGCTGCCTGCCGAGGAGGGGCTTTATGTGGTGCTCTATTCGACCGCGATCAGCCTTGAGGGTGGACGCCTTCTTGTGCCCGACACCCTCAGCTAGATAGAGGTCGCAGAGCTGCGCAACCGTCTCTGCTTGATTATCCGCCTCCCGCTTGTCAGCCGGGTCGACGCCACGCGCGACCTCGCCCAATAACCGTATTGCCTCCCTTCGTGCCATCTCGGGAGTCCAGGGAGAGCCGTGACGGCCAATGGTGTACCAGCGCTGCTTGCCGCGCGCCCGGTATTTCAGGACGTAGACGCGCTCTCCCGCAGGGGTGACACGCAACCCGAAGCCCGACACGTCGGCGTCCCAAACCGTGAAGCGCACCGGACCTGGCTTTTGCGCGTCAACCGCTCGCTTGGTCAATTTGGCTTGAGGCATTTTCGTGCTCGAAGGCCAGCGGGCTACCACCTGGCTACCACCTGGGAGCTTACGTCCGGACCTGCCCGGAAACAACTGACAATCAGAACCTGCGTTGTCGCAGAGACTTAGATGATCACAGGAAATTCAGGGAAATGCCCGGAATTACCGACTGGAGGTTTTTGGTACCGCCATTCCCAGGTTCGAATCCTGGCGCCCCAGCCAGCTCCGTCGTCGAGAATCTCTTGCCCGGCGCTTGCGGGTGGGGCTTTCGCACCTATGATCGGCTGCCAAAGGAGGCCGGCCATGGACATCACCCGGGCGGTTGCGGTCGCGACGCGGCGCGGGCGCGGCGAATGGTTCACCGGGACGGTGTGGCAGGACCCGATCGTCGAGGCTCCCGAGCCGGCGCGGGTCAAGGCGGTGCGGGTGACGTTCGAGCCCGGCGCGCGCACCGCCTGGCACACCCATCCGCTCGGGCAGACGCTGCACGTCGTCTCGGGCGTCGGGCGGGTGCAGACATGGAACGGCCCGGTCGAGGAGATCCGCCCCGGCGACACGGTCTGGATCCCGCCGGAGGAGAAGCATTGGCATGGCGCGTCGCCGACGAGCGGGCTCGTCCACCTCGCCCTGCACGAGCACCAGAACGGCGTCCACGTGACCTGGCTCGAGCACGTCACCGACGAGCAATACGCGGTCGCGCCGACGGGCTGACCGGCCGTTCCCCGCGACCGGGCTTGAAACGCACGTCCGGATACCCGACGGTTGCATTGGGCGGCATTTGATCGTCCCGGAGGGAGAGACCCGAATGATATTCAGGACCAGCAGACGCCAAGCCGTGGCCGGCGCGTTGCTTATTGCCGTCGGCTCCGCCGGCGCTGCGCTCGCGCAGCAGGCCTTCTTCCGCATCGGCACCGGCGGGACGGGCGGCACCTATTACCCGATCGGCGGCCTCATCGCGAACGCGATCTCGGGCCAGGACGGCGGCAAGGGCGTCGCCGGCCTCGTCTCGACCGCGGTCTCCTCGAACGGCTCGGTCGCGAACATCAACGCCATCCAGGGCGGCTCGTCCGAATCGGGCTTCACGCAGTCGGACGTCGCCTATTGGGCCTACACCGGCACCGGCCTCTACGAGGGCAAGCCCAAGGTCCAGGACCTGCGCGTCATCGCAACGCTCTACCCCGAAACGGTCCACATCGTCGCGCGCAAGGATGCCAACATCAAATCGGTCGCCGACCTCAAGGGCAAGCGCGTCTCGATCGACGAGCCGGGCTCGGGCACGATCGTCGACTCGCGGCTCGTGCTCGCCGCCTTCGGGATCACCGAGAAGGACATCAAGCCCGAATACCTCAAGCCCGGACCGGCCGGCGACCGGCTGAAGGACAACGCGCTCGACGCTTTCTTCTTCGTCGGCGGCTATCCGACCGGGGCGATCTCCGAGCTTGCGACCTCCTCCGGCATCAGCCTCGTTCCGATCGCCGGACCGCAGGTCGAGAAGCTGCTGGCGGAATACAAGTTCTTCGCCAAGGACACGGTGCCGGCCGGTGTCTACAAGGACGTCGCCGAGACGCAGACCATCTCGGTCAACGCCCAGTGGGTCACGACGGCAAAGCAGCCGGAGGACCTCGTCTACAAGATCACCAAGGCGCTCTGGAGCGACGAGACCCGCAAGCAGCTCGACGCCGGTCACGCCAAGGGCAAGCTGATCACCGCGAAGACCGCGACCACCGGGCTCGGCATTCCGCTCCATCCCGGCGCCGAGAAGTTCTACAAGGAAGCAGGGTTGCTGAAGTAACCCGAGCCGCTTCGCCATCGTCATTCCGGGGCTCCGCGAAGCGGAGAGCCCGGCACCCATAACCGCTAGCCCTTCCGATCGCGCTCGAACGCTCGTGCGCGATCGGCGCCGCAAGTGTTTATGGGTTCCGGGCTCGCGCCTGCGGCGCGCCCCGGAATGACAGTTTGCGCGCCATGGAGCCGTCATGCCCACGATGGAACTCGACGAGGCGAAGGCCCGCGAGCTCGAGGAGAAATTCGACTCCGAGATCCGCTTCCGCCCGCTCGCGCCGCTCGCGGCGCGGCTCGTCGGCACGCTCCTCGTGGTGCTGTCGCTGTTCCATTATTACACGGCCGGCTTCGGGCTCCTGCCCGAGATGATCCACCGCGGCGTCCACCTCTCCTTCGTCCTCGGCCTCATCTTCCTCGTCTTCCCGATTGCCAAGCGCGGCTACGAGCGGCCGGTGCCACCGGGCCTGCTTCATCCGCTGGGCATCTCCCTGCCGGACTGGATCCTCGCCGTTGCCGCGGTGGTGGCGGTGCTGCACGTGCCGCTGATTCCGCTCGACGATCTCGCCTTCCGGGTCGGCAACCCGACCCGGAGCGACGTGATCCTCGGCGCCGTGCTGGTTTTCGTGCTGCTCGAAGCGACCCGACGCTCCGTCGGCTGGCCGCTGCCGATCATCGCGCTTCTGTTCATGGCCTACGCCATGCTCGGCCAGTCGATGCCCGGCATCCTGGTCCATCCCGGCTCGAGCTTCGCGCAGCTGATCGACCATCTCTACCTGACGACGCAAGGCATCTACGGTATCGCGCTCGGCGTCGTCGCGACCTACGTCTTCCACTTCGTGCTGTTCGGCGTCTTCGCGACCCGCATCGGCCTCGGCCAGCTTTTCCTCGATTGCGCCGCCTGGGTCGCGGGGCGCTACGCCGGCGGGCCGGCGAAGGTCGCGATCTTCGGCTCGGCCCTGTTCGGGATGATCTCCGGCTCGTCGGTCGCGAACACCGTCACGGTCGGCTCGCTGACCATCCCGGCGATGATCCGCCTCGGCTACAAGAAGCATTTCGCGGCGGCGGTCGAGTCGACCGCCTCGACCGGCGGGCAGATCACGCCGCCGATCATGGGCGCGGCGGCGTTCTTGATGATCGAGTTCCTGAACCTGCCCTACACCACCATCATCATGGCGGCGATCGTGCCGGCCTTCATGCATTTCTTCGGCGTCTTCATGCAGGTGCATTTCGAGGCCAAGCGCAACGGGCTGCGCGGGCTGCGGCCAGACGAGATGCCCGACCTGAGGGAGGCCTTCCGCCGCGACTGGCCGACCGTCATCCCGCTCGTCGCGCTGATCGCCATCCTGATGGCCGGCTACACGCCCTACATGGCGGCGTTCTGGGGCATCACGCTGTGCATCGCCGTCGGCCTCCTCAACCCGCGCCGGCGGATGAGCCCCGGCGAGGTCTTCGACGGCCTCCGCGACGGCGCGAAATATGCGCTCGCGGTCGGCGCCGCCGCCGCGACCGTTGGCATCGTCGTCGGCGTCGTGACGCTCACCGGCGTCGGCTTCAAGCTGTCCTACATCGTGACGTCCACCGCCGGGAGCCTCGCCGCCGGCATCGCGGCGGTGCTGCCGGCCTGGCTCGCCTCGCTCAAGAGCCTGACGCTGCTCTTCACGCTGATCATGACCGGAATCGTCTGCATCCTGATGGGCTGCGGGATACCGACGACGGCAAACTACATCATCATGGTGACGATCGCCGCGCCGGCGCTCGGCCTCCTCGGCGTCGAGCCGATCGTCGCGCATTTCTTCGTGTTCTATTACGGCGTGCTTGCCGACATCACGCCGCCGGTGGCGCTCGCCGCCTATGCGGCCGCCGGCATGGCGGGAGCCGACCCCTTCCGGACCGGCAACACCGCCTTCCGGCTCGGCCTCGGCAAGGTGCTGGTGCCGTTCGTGTTCGTGTTCTCGCCCTCGCTTCTCCTCGTCGCCAAGGGCTTCAACTGGCCGGATTTCTGGCTCGCCTTCCTCGGCTGCGCCGCCGGCATCAGCTGCCTCAGCGCAGGAATTACCGGCTGGCTCCTGACCCGGACCGCCTTTTGGGAGCGGGTGCTCCTCATCGTCGCGGCGATCCTGCTCGTCGCGCCGGAACTCTATTCGTCGCTCCTCGGCGCGACGCTCGTCGTGCCGGTGCTGATCCGCCAGCTCGCCGCGTACCGCCTCGACCGAGCCGCAGAGGCCGGCGCATCGCCATCATGACCGGATCGGATTCGCCTGCGATTCCAACGTCCCCCGGTCATGATGATCGGACACTTTCATCATGACGGCGAGCGTTCCGCGGAAGGATCAACCAAGCCCGAAGATCTCCCGCGCCTCGGCCGGGCTCGCGACCGACGCGTCGAGGAGCTCGACGATGGTCGCGGCGCGCTCGACGAGCGCCGCGTTGCTCGGCGCGAGCTGACCTCTGCCGAGATAGAGGTTGTCCTCGAGCCCGACGCGGACGTTGCCGCCGGCCGCGACCGCGACCGCCGCCATCGGGAACTCGGTCCGGCCGATGCCGAAGGCCGACCAGGCGGCGTTCTTCGGCAGGCGGTCGCGCATCTGGATGAGCGTTTCCGGCGTCGCCGGCGCCCCATAGGAGATGCCGAGGCAGATCTGGAACAGCGGCGGCTCGGCGAGGTGGCCGTCGGCGATGAGGCGCTTCGCGAGCTCGATATGGCCGAGGTCGAAGACTTCGATCTCGGGCTTCGCGCCGGCGGCCTTCGCGCGATCGGCCATCTCGCGCAAGTGGCTGGGAGTATTGGCGAAAATCGTCTCGCCGAAGTTCATCGTGGCGACGTCGAGCGTGCAGATCGGAGGCCGGATCGCCTCGATGTGGCGCATGCGGATGGCGGGCGTCGTCAGCGTCGTGCCCTCGCCGGCCTTCCTCGGCTCGGCCGGGTCCGGCGCGAAGCGCCCGCCGGCCCCGGTCGTCAGGTTCAGGACCACATCGCCGTTCTTGTCGCGGATGCGGTCGACGACCTCCTGGTACAGCGCGAGCTCCATCGATGGCTTCGTGGTCTTCGGATCGCGCACATGAATGTGCACCACGGCGGCCCCGGCCTTCGCGGCGTCGAGCGCGGAATTCGCGATCTCGGCCGGCGTGACCGGCACCGCCGGATTCTTCGACGGCGTGTCGAAGGAGCCGGTGAGCGCGCAGGTGATGACGGTTTTCCGCGACATGTTCTCTCCATTCCCGGCCCGTGTTCCCGCAATCCCGCCGCCTGCGTTACGTATTCTCCGTATTCAGCATGATCCCGCGAAGTGGACACCGGTTCGCGGAAAAGATCATGCTCAAACGAGAAGCTAGAGCGAAAATCGAGTCAGCATGACCGGATTTTGCTCTAGCTGAATCCCCCGTCGACCACGATGGTCTCACCGGTGATGTGGCCGTGCACGGCAAGGAACAGCATCGCCTGCGCGATGTCCATCGGCTGCGCCACCTTGCCGAGGAGCGTGCGCTCGAGCGTCGCCTGCTTGCGCTCGTCCGGCCACGGGTTCGTCCACGGCGTCGCGACGAGGCCCGGCGCGACGGCGTTGACGCGCACCTCAGGCGCGAGCGCCCGGGCGAGGCCCTTCGTCAGGTTGATGACGCCGGCCTTCGAGGCGCCGTAGGCCATGCTGCTGCCGCGCCGCCCAAGCCCCGCGACCGACGCGGTGTTGACGATCGCGCCCTTCGCGGCCTTCAGCGCCGGCGCGGCGGCGTGCGCGCAGCGGAACGGGCCGATGAGGTTCGTCGACAGGATGAGCTGCCAGAACGCTTCCGTCATGGCGTCGAGGTCGGCAAACTCGATCGGCTGCAGCGAGCCCGGCGTGCCGGCATTGTTGATCAGGATGTCGAGCTTACCCAGCGCCGCGACCGCCTCGCCGACCATCCGCTC
>JAJKJG010000281.1 GCA_021154065.1 Methylobacterium sp. | reverse complement strand
GCCTCCGACGCCGCGGTCGAGCACACCGCGAACGCGGTCCAGGTCCACGGCGGCATCGGCTACATCCGCGGCACGCCGGTCGAGCGCCTCTACCGCGACGCCAAGATCACGCAAATCTACGAGGGCACGAACCAGATCCAGCGCATGATCATCGCACGGAATTTGCTCGCCTGAGCGCGCGGGGAGAGGGTCAGGCCGCGGGGCGCGCCGCCTGCTCGTCGTCGACGAAGAACTGCGGATTGAGGTGGCGGATATCGACGATGTCGCCGAGGAGGCGCTCCAGGTGGACGCCCATGCGCTTCGCGGCGGCTTGCGGGTCGTGCCGCCGGATCGCGGCCGCGACGGCGGCGTGCTCCCGGATGACGAGCGCCATCCGGCCCTTCTGCGGCAGGGTGAGCTGCCGGAAGCGGTCGACCTGCACCTTCACCTGCTGCACGAGCCCCCAGATGCGCGGATGCCCGGCGGCCTCCGCGATCGCGGCGTGAAAGGCTTCATCGGCGCGATGGAAGGCCTGCTGGTCGCCCTTCGCGCCGGCCTCGCGCTGCCGCTTCAGGATCGCCTCGATGGCGGCGATCTCGACCGTGCCGGCACGCTCCGCGGCGAGCCGGGCGGTCGTCTCCTCGAGCGCCTTGCGGATGATGATCGCCTCCGGCAGGGCGGCGATCGGGATGCGCGCCACGAAGGTGCCGGACTGCGGGAATATCTCGATCAGCCCTTCGTCGGCGAGCCGCAGCACGGCCTCGCGCACCGGCGTACGGCTGACCCCGTAGGCGGCCGCGATCTCCTTCTCGACGATGGCCTCGCCGGGCCGGCGGGCGAGCGAGACGAGCTCGTCGCGCAGCTCGGCATGGATCGTTGCCGCGGCCGTCGCGCGGGCGCCGACCGCCGGCGCGCGCGGGCGCCGGCCGCCCGACCGGGTGCTCGCGATCATCCGCCCGGTATCCAAACGGCGTTTCCCCTCCTCCGGCGCCGGCCGCCGGGCCTAGCGCGAGCTGATATATTAGTATAGCTTCGCCCGGGATGCGAGCCTTGGAAAAGAGCGCGCGCGGCTTCCGGTGCGGAACCGCGCAGGCGACAGGCTTTTGTGATCGGGTTAGAACAGCCGGCCGGGCGCGCCTGGCTGGCACATCGGGAGGAAACGAATGAAAAGACGTGACGTGCTGCGGCTCACCGGCGCCGGCCTCGCGGCAGGCGCGCTCTACGCGCCCGGGCTCGGGACCGCGTTCGCGCAGTCGAAGATGGTGCTCAAGGCGACCGACGTGCACCCGCTCGGCTATCCGACGGTCGAGGCGGTCGAGCGCATGGGCAAGAAGCTCGAGGCCGCGACCAACGGCCGGCTGTCGATCCAGATGTACCCGTCGATGCAGCTCGGCGGCGAGAAGGAGATGATCGAGCAGGCGCAGGTCGGCGCGCTCGCCATCGCCCGCATCAGCGTCGGGCCGATGGGCCCGCTCGTGCCCGAGCTGAACGTCTTCAACCTGCCCTTCATGTTCCGCGACAACGCCCACATGGAGAAGGTGATCGACGGCGAGATCGGCCAGGAGATGCTGAAGAAGCTCTCCGACCATCCGACCGCCGGGCTGATCGGCCTGTGCTGGATGAACGGCGGCACGCGCAACGTCTACAACTCGAAGAAGCCGATCAAGTCGGTCGACGACCTCAAGGGTCTCAAGATCCGCATGATGGGCAATCCGGTGTTCGTCGACACCATGAACTCGCTCGGCGGCAACGGCGTCGCCATGGGCTTCGACCAGCTCATCAACGCCATGCAGACCGGCGTCGTCGACGGGGCGGAGAACAACGAGCCGAGCTACATGACCGGCCAGCACTTCCGCTACGCCAAGTACTACTCGATGACCGGGCACCTGATGATCCCCGAGATCCTGGTGTTCTCGAAGCGGATCTTCCAGTCCCTCTCCAAGGAAGACCAGGACCTGATCCTGAAGGTCTCGAAGGAGGCGCAGCAGGAGCAGCGCGCGCTCTGGTACGAGATGGAGAAGAAGTCCGTCGACGAGATGAAGAAGGCCGGCGTCGAGATCTCGGACGTCGCCGACAAGAAGCAGTTCCAGGCGGCGGTGAAGCCGGTCTGGGACAAGTACGGGGCGCAGCACGCGGCCCTCATCCAGCGCATCCAAGACGTGAAGTAACGGCGGTTCCGCGGCAGAGGGCCGGGCGATCCTGAAGGGATCGCGCCGGCCCTTGTGCTGCCCGGGGGAGGGGAGATGAAAGCTCAGTACATCCGGCTGATGGATGCCCTCCATCGTGCCTGTCTCGTGATCGCCGGCGCCTGCCTCGTCGTCATCACGCTGATCATCCCGTGGGGCGTGTTCACGCGCTTCGTGCTCAACAGCGCCTCGTCCTGGCCCGAGCCCCTCGCCGTGCTCCTGATGATCGTGCTGTCGTTCTTCTCGGCGATCATCTGCTATCGCGAGTACCTGCACATCGGCGTCGGCGTGCTGCCGGCGCTCCTCGACGAGCGCGGCAAGGCGATCCTCGGCGTGCTCATCGAGATCTGCATGATGGCGACGAACGTCTTCATGGTCTGGTACGGCGTCAAGCTCGTGCAGACGACCATGTACCAGAGCATCGCCGAGTTCCCCTGGCTCTCGGTCGGCTTCTCCTACCTCCCGGTCACCATCGCCGGCGCGGTCACGATGCTGTTCATCGTCGAGCGCTTTCTCACGCGGGAGTTCTTCCGCGAGCAGACGATCGAGACCACGAGCACCGTCGCCACCGAATAAGACCGCCAGGGCCGTCACACCATGGACATCCTCATCCTCTGCGGCGGCTTCACCGTGCTCTGCCTTATGGGCATGCCGGTCGCCTACGCGCTCGGTCTCGCGGCAATCCTCGCCGCGATCTACATCGACCTGCCGCTCGAGGCGATCATGCTGCAGACCTCGACCGGCATGTCGGGGTTCTCGCTTCTCGCGATCCCGTTCTTCATCCTCGCCGGCGGCATCATGGCCGAGGGCGGCATGGCGGAGCGGATCATCAACCTCGCCCGGGTCTTCGTCGGTTTCATACGCGGCGGCCTCGCGCTCGTGAACATCCTCGCCTCGACGATGTTCGGCTGCATCTCGGGGTCGTCCGTCGCCGACACCGCCTCGATCGGCGCGGTGATGATCCCGCAGATGATCAAGGAGGGCTACCCGCGGCTCTTCGCCGTGAACGTGACGATCTCGGGCTCGCTGCAGCCGCTCCTGATCCCGCCCTCGCACAACGCGGTGATCTACTCGCTTGCGGCCGGCGGCACGGTCTCGGTCGGCGCCCTGTTCATGGCCGGCGTCATCCCGGGCCTGCTGCTCGGCCTGTCGCTGATGATCCTGTGCCTGATCATCGCCCACCGGCAGAATTTCCCGAAAGGGGAGATCTATACCTTCCGCCGGGCGCTGTGCATCGCCGCCGACGCGTTCTGGGGCCTCGTCACCGTCATCATCATCCTCGGCGGCATCCTGTCCGGCATCTTCACGCCGACGGAGTCCGCCGCGGTCGCCTGCGTCTACGCCTTCATCATCACGATGTTCGTGTACCGGGACTACAAGTGGAACGAGGTGCCGCTGCTCATCGGACGCGTGGTGCGCACGGTCGGCATGGTCATGATCATGATCGGCTTCTCGATCGCCTTCGGCTACATGATGGCGATCATGCGCGTGCCGGCGAAGGCGGCCGAGTTCTTCGTCGCCATCTCGAGCGACAAGTACACCTTCCTGCTCTACGTCAACATTCTGCTCCTGTTCCTCGGCACCTTCATGGACCTGGCGCCGATGCTCCTGATCTGCACGCCGATCTTCATGCCGATCATCAAGACCTTCGGCATCGATCCGGTGCATTTCGGCATCATCATGATCCTCAACCTCGGCATCGGGCTGCTCACGCCACCGGTCGGGCCGACGATGGTGGTCGGGTGCGCCATCGGGAAGGTGTCGATGGAGGCGGTCTCGCGCTCGATCCTGGTGTTCTACATTCCCATGCTGATCGTGCTCGTCCTCGTCACCTACGTCCCGGCCCTGACGCTGTGGCTGCCGCGGGTGCTGGGGCTTTAGTTTCTCCTCTCCCCGCTTGCGGGGAGAGGCCGACTCGGGCGGAGCCCGAGCGGGTGAGGGGCTGTCGACCATCGTGCGCAAGCGTCGACAGCCCCTCACCCTCGCCCTTCGGGCTCGCTTCGCGGCCTCTGCCGCGAAGCCCTCTCCCCGCAAGCGGGGAGGAGAAGGAGCGAGTTGGCGCGCACGCGCCGCTCTGCAATAGTGGCCGCAACCCCGCCAGAGGGTGCTAGCTCGGGAGGAATCAATGAAGAGACGTGACGTTCTGACAGGCGGTCTCGCCTTTTCCGCGGCCGCCGTCGCCGCGCCCTACGTCAAGGCCCAGGCGCAGATCACGATGCACGGGGCGTCGCAGTTCAACGACGACCACGCCTTCACCAAGGCGCTGGCGAAGTTCGCCGAACTCACGCAGCAGTACTGGGGCAAGCCGATCGAGTTCGTGCTGCACAAGAACTCGGAGCTCGGGCTCGAGAAGGACTATTTCGCCTACATGAACCAGGGCATCTCGGTCGATTACGCCATCGTGTCGCCGGCCCACATGTCGACCTTCTCGAAGGCCGCCCCGTTCATCGACGCGCCGTTCCTGTTCAAGGACCTCGGCCACTGGAACAGCGTGCTCGACAAGGACATCCTCAAGCCGGTCGCGGACGAGATCGCCCAGAAGGCCGACGTCATGCTGATCGGCTATGCCGGCGGCGGCGTGCGCAACATCTTCTCGAACAAGCCGGCGACCACGCTCGCCGAGCTGCGCGGCCTCAAGGTCCGGGTGCAGGGCGCCCCGATCTGGAGCAAGACCTTCGCGGCGATCGGCATGTCGCCGACCGTGATCGCCTACAACGAGGTCTACAACGCGATCCAGAACGGCGTCATCAACGCCGGCGAGAACGAGGCCGCCGGCGTCGAGTCGATGAAGTTCTACGAGGTCGGGCCGAACCTCCTGATGACCGAGCACGCGATCACGATCCGCCCCGTGTGCTTCTCGGGCAAGACCTTCAAGCGCCTGCCGCCGGATTTGCAGCAGGCGGTCCTGAAGGCCGGCAAGGAGGGCGGCGCGCACGGCCGGCAGATTGAGTCGTCCGAGGATGCGGCGAAGCTCGACGCGCTCGAGAAGGCCGGCAAGCTCAAGCGTGTTCCGTTCAAGGAGCGCGCCGAGATGAAGAAGCTCGTCGATCCGGTCATGGCCGCCTACGCCAAGGAGATCGGGGCGGACAAGATCTACGAGCAGATCAACGTCATCTCATGATGCGGTAGGCCCGTGGTCCAGAGCTGAGGGCGCGGCCGCCGGACGGCCGCGCCGCGGATCCCGAGAGACACGCTCCGAAGAGACATGCGCAAGTTCATCGACGCCTATCACCGGCTCTTGATCTGGCTCCTCGTCGCGACCGTCGGGATCCTCGTGTTCCCGGTGACGCTGCAGATCATCTCGCGCTTCACGCACCTCTTCCCGCATTACATCTGGACCGAGGAGCTGTCGCGCTTCCTGTTCATCTGGATGGTGATGATCGGGGCGATGATCGGCATCCGCGAGGGGACGCATTTCGAGGTCGACGTGTGGCCGGAGCTCGGGCCGCGCGGGAATGCCGCGCTCCGCATCGTCTCGCATCTGTTCGTCCTCGTCTTCGCCGTCGTGTTCCTGCACTGGGGCCTGCGCTTCGTGCGCTTCGGCTGGGACCAGACCTCCGAGCTTGCCGATCTGCCGATGGTGTGGATCTTCGCCGCCTGGCCGATCGCCGGGGCGACCTGGCTCCTGTTCCTCGGCGAGGTGTTCGTCGACAACTATCGCATCCTGACCGGGCGGGCGCCCGTTCACGTGGTCGCGCCGGTCGAGGAAATCCTGCCGGAGCGGAGCGCCGAATGACCCAAGCCGCCCTTTCGCCCGGCATGGCGGCGCTCGTCCTGTTCGGGAGCTTCTTCCTCCTGATCGCCTTGCGGGTTCCGGTCGCCTTCGCGCTCGGCCTCGCCTGCCTACCCGTGCTCCTCTTCGAGGAGCGGCTGTCGCCGATGGTGCTCTTCAACGAGACCTTCAAATCCTACAACTCGTTCATCCTGCTCGCGGTACCGTTCTTCCTCCTGACCGCGCACCTGATGAACATCGGCGGCATCACCGACCGCCTGGTGCGCCTCTCGCGCGCCATGGTCGGCAACTGGCCTGGCGCGCTGGCACAGATCAACGTGCTCTTGTCGGTGTTCTTCGCCGGCATCTCCGGCTCGTCGACCGCGGACGCCGCAAGCCAGTCGAAGATCTTCATCGATGCCCAGGTCAAGGAGGGCTACGGCCTGTCCTTCTCGATCGCCATCACGGCGGTGTCGGCGGTGCTCGCCGTCATCATCCCGCCGTCGATCCTGATGATCGTCTGGGGCGGCGTGATCTCGGTCTCGATCGGCGCGCTTTATCTTGCCGGCGTCGTC
>JAJKJG010000280.1 GCA_021154065.1 Methylobacterium sp. | reverse complement strand
GCGGCCGACTTCGTGCGCTGCGGCCGCGACCTGTTCGTGACGCGCTCCAACGTCACCAACCTCATGGGCACCGAATGGCTGCGCCGCCACCTCGGCGAGGGTTTTCGCATCCACGAGGTGCCGAGCCTGTGCCGTCAGCCCATGCACATCGACTCGACCTTCATGCCGCTCGCGCCCGGCAAGGTGCTGGTCAACCCGGACTATTGCGACGTGGAGCGCCTGCCGGCCGTGCTGAAGACATGGGACGTGCTCATCGCGCCGCGGCCCGATCCCGTCGAGGGCGTCATGAGCCGGATCTCGATGTGCTCGCCCTGGACCAGCATCAACGTGCTGATGCTGGACGAGAAGAAGGTCGTGGTGGACGCCTCGCAGCCCACGCTCATCCGGGCGTTCAAGGACTGGGGCTTCGACCCGATCCCGACCCCGTTCCTGTCTTACGGGCCGTTCGGCGGCGCGTTCCATTGCGCGACCCTCGACGTGCGCCGCCGCGGGACCCTGCAGTCGTACGTCTGAGTTTGGCCGGGGGCGAGCGCCGTTGCCCCAAGGTCACAACGCCCGTCAAACCGTCAATGCGGAAACGATAAGCGGGCAATCGGCTTGAACCGGACACGCATTCAGGGGAGTTTGACGCAACTCGGCTGTTCCGAAGCCCCATCTCCATTCGCGGAGCCCCGTATGCGTATCCGTCATCCGGCCTTGTCGGCGCGTCCCGACGATCGCCGCTCCCGCGTCTTCGCGGCGTCCGGCCTTCGAGGACTCGGCTTGGCCTGCGCGCTCGGACTCTCCGCCGCGCTCGGCGCTCCCGCCAGGGCTGCCGACCTTTTGGCAGCGCAGCCGCTGCCGGCGGCGTCCCCGCCCGCGTCGGACCTCTACATCGTCACCGTCTCCGCCAACCTGCAGGGGGTTCCGCGCTTTCCGGGCTCCGACCGTTTGACGTTTCTGGGCTACCCGTCGATCGGCTTCCGCCGCGTCGACGAGCCGGAACGGTTCAGCGCGCCGGACGACGGGTTGAGCTTCTCCGTACTCGAAACGCCCTCCCTCCGTCTGGGTGCCGTCGCGCGTTACGAGTCCGGACGCTATTTCGCGGACGATCGAAAAAACCTGTTCGGCCTGCGCGATGTGAAGTGGAGCGTCGAGCCTGGCGCGTTCATCGAGGTTTGGCCGGTCGAGTGGCTGCGCGCCCGCGCCGAGGTCCGCTACGGCTTCAACGGCTACAACGGCGTCGTCGGCAACATCGGACTCGATGGGGTGCAGCAGTTCGGCCGCTTCACCGTTTCGCTCGGCCCGCGGCTCGCCTTCGGCGGCACCGATTTCACCAGCGCTTACTTCAGCGTCACGCCCTTCGAGGCGGCCCTCAACGGACGGGTCACGCCGTTCCGGGCCAGAGGCGGCTTGACCTCGGTCGGC
The DNA here is from genome assembly GCA_021154065.1 of Methylobacterium sp. Next base: position 4,402 of record JAJKJG010000280.1, on the reverse strand, counting down.
GTTTTGGGCGCCCTCACCTACAAGTGGTCGGAGCAGTGGGCGACGACCGTCTACGCCGGCTACGACCGCCTGACGGGCGACGCCGCCGACAGCCCGATCACGCGCCGGCTCGGCTCGCAGGATCAATTCAAGGTCGGCGCAAAGCTGTCCTACTCCTTTGCGATCACGCCCTTCTGGCGCTGAAGGCGAAGTCCTCTCCTTCAAGTCAGGTGCATGCCGCCTTGAGCCGTAGCGCGATCGCGCTTACGGCTGCACGATGAGCGACGAACTCATCTTCGATCTGACCCGCCCGGCCAAGACGGATGCCTGTGTCGCCGTCAGTCCGCTTGTGCGCCGCGTGGTGGCCGGCAACGCCGGGCCGACCACCTTTACGGGCACCTGCAGCTACATCGTCGGGCGCGGGCGGGTGGCGATCGTCGATCCGGGTCCCGACGATCCTGAGCACATCGCGGCGCTGCTCGCGGCGGTGCGCCATGAGACCGTGACCCACATTCTGGTCTCGCACACCCACCGGGACCACTCGCCGGCCGCACGCGCCATCCAGGCCGCGGCCGGCGCTTCCATCGTTGGATGCAGCGAGCACCGGAAGGCGCGGCCGCTGGCGCTCGGCGAGGTGAACCGTCTCGAAGGCAGCGCCGACGCCGAACACCGCCCCGATCAGGAACTCCGCGAAGGCGATGTCATCGACGGACCGGGCTGGCGACTGACCGCCGTCGAGACGCCGGGCCACACGGCGAACCACCTGAGCTTCGCCTTGGCCGAGGAGCAGGCCCTGTTCTCGGCGGATCACGTCATGGCTTGGGCGACCCCGTTCATCGGGCCCCCGGACGGTTCGATGCGCGACTACATGGCCTCGCTCGACAAACTGCGCGGTCGCGCGGAGACCGTCTATTGGCCCGGCCACGGCGGGCCGGTGCGCGAGCCGCAACGCTTCGTGCGCGCGCTCATCCACCATCGCCGGCAGCGCGAGGCGTCGATCCTAAAGAGGCTCGCCGCGGGCGACCGCACCGTCGCGGCGATCGTCCAGGCGATCTACCAGGGCCTCGCGCCGGCCCTCGCCGGCGCGGCCGGCCTCTCGGTGTTCGCGCACCTCGAGGATCTCGTGTCGCGCGGGATCGTCGCCACGGACGGCCCGCCGACGCTCGACGCCGAGTACCGTCTGGCCTGAGCGCCCTACTTCGACGCGATCGCCAGGTTCGACACCTCGTCGAGGAAGCGTCGGATGCGCGCCGCGTTCTGCCCAAGGTCGTGCCGGCCGATGCGCGAGGCGGAGCGCACATCGATGCGCGCCCCGTCGGCGCGGGGGCGGATGCGCACCGTCACGTCGTCGGGGATGCGCAGGAGGAACGTGCGGTCGATCGCCTCGAGACGGCCGAGGCCGACCCGGCCGCCCGGCCGCATGGCTTCGATGACCTGCCAGCCGCGGTTGGCGGCGGCCTTGCGGACGAGTTCGTAGGCTTCGTACGGCGGCAGGTCGAGGGAGAGCGGCGCGACCTGGGGATAGGCTTCGCGCTGCTTGCGCCGCACGTCCGGCGGAACGTCTGGGGGAACGCGGCCACGCGCCTCAAGGGCCGCGCGCGAGCGCGAGAACAGGGGCGGATCTTCGATATCGGTCGAGATGTCGGTGAGCGCGGGCAAGGTCAGCGCCTTGAAGGCGAACCATGCCGGGTAGGCGAGGATGAGACACGCAAGGAGAAGGCCCTTGACGGCCAACCCGAACCCGCGCCGCCCCTCGGTCCAGATCCGCGCGAAGGCGACAAGCGCGCATCCGGCGGCGGCCAGCGCCAGCATCAGGCCGGCGCCGAGCGCCGCGAACCCCGGCGTCGGTTCGACGGCCCCGAACCGCAGCAACGCCACTGCGATCAGCGTCACCGCCAGCGCAAACCATGCGAGGCGGCGCGCCCACCCGGCGGCGCGCGACACGGGCTCCTCAATGATCAGACGGCGCATCGCGCGCTCACCGCTCCCTGCTCAAGCCAAGGTGGCGCGCTTAACAGGTCCCCGACGCGGCGTCACGCGCTCGGCAACCGATAGTCGCGGAACATCTCCCGCAGCGCCGTTTTCTGGATTTTCCCTGTCGCGGTGTGCGGGAGGGCGTCAACAAAGGCCACGTCGTCCGGCAGCCACCATTTGGCGATGCGGCCTTCCAGAAAGGCCAGGAGGTCCGCCTTAGTCGGCTGGCGTCCGTCCTTCGGCACGACCACGAGGAGCGGGCGCTCGTCCCATTTGGGATGACGCACGCCGATCACGGCGGCTTCCGCCACATCGGGATGGCCGACGGCGAAGTTCTCGATGTCGATGGAGGAAATCCACTCGCCGCCGGACTTGATCACGTCCTTGGACCGGTCGGTGATCTGCATGTAGCCGTGCGGATCGATGGTGGCGACATCGCCGGTGTCGAAGAAGCCCCGTTCGTCCAGAATATGTTCGTCCCGGCGGAAGTAGGCGCGCGCCACCGCAGCCCCGCGCACTTTCAGGCGTCCGAACGTCTCACCGTCCCACGGCAGGTCGCGGCCGCCGTCGTCGGCGATGCGCATCTCGATCGTGAACGCCGGAAAGCCCTGCTTCATCTTGAGGTCGAGCAGAGCCTCTCCCTCAAGATCCGCCACGTCGGGCTTCAGGGCGCACATCGAGCCGATCGGGCTCATCTCCGTCATGCCCCAGCCGTGCAGGACGGTGACGCCGTATTTCGTCTCGAACGCCTCCGTCATGGCGTGTGTGCAAGCCGAGCCGCCGATGAGAATGCGCCGGATGGTCGAGAGCCGGCCGCCCGTCGCGTCAAGGTGTTTGAGAAGGGCGAGCCAACGGTCGGCACGCCGGCCGTGAGCGTGACGCCCTCCCCTTCCAAAAGCTCGTGGATCGACGCTCCATCGAGCTTCGCGCCCGGCAGCACAAGAGCCGCCCCGGCCATGGGCGAGGAAAAAGCGTAGGACCAGCCGTTGGCGTGGAACAGCGGCACCACCGGCATCGCCACGTCGCGGCACGATTGGCCGAGAAAGTCCGCGCTGTTCCAGGCGAGCGCGCTCACGGTGTTGGAACGATGCGAGTAGAGCACGCCCTTCGGCTCGCCCGTGGTGCCCGAGGTATAGCAAAGGCCCGCCGCGGTGTTCTCGTCGAAGGCGGCCCACGCAAAATCCTCGTCGGCCTCGGCGATCCAGTCCTCGTAGGCGACGGCGTTTTTCAGACTCGTCGCCGGCATGAAGGCCGCATCGGTCAGGATGACGTAGCGCTCGATCGAGGGCATCCGCGGCGCCAATTTCTCCACGAGGGGCACAAAGGTCAGGTCGAGAAAGAGAAGCCGATCCTCGGCGTGGTTGATGATGTAGAGGAGTTGCTCCTCGAACAGGCGCGGGTTGATGGTGTGGTAGATCGCGCCGATGCCGGTGATGCCGTACCAGGTCTCCAGGTGCCGCCAGGTATTCCAGGCGAGCGTCCCGACCCGATCGCCGAGCCTGATTCCGTCTTGCGCGAGCCGCTTCGCCAGCTTGAGGGCGCGGCGGCGCACGTCGGCGTAGGTGGTCCGGTGGATCGATCCGTCCTCGACCCGGCGCGTCGTCACGGCGCGGCGCCCGTGCTGGGCGGCGGCATGGTCGATGATGCGATGGATGAGCAGGGGCCAATCCTGCATCAGACCAAGCATGGCGTCCTCCGTCGATTGTCGTTTTTGCTTGGGCTCACGATAAAACGCCCAGCCCCGCGCGCCAACCGGCGCGGGGCTGGGCGTCGACGTCCAAGGTGCCGCGATTCGTCTTGCCGCGAAGGAACTGGCGAGCGAATTCTGCTCGGATAGAAGGGGGCGGCAAACGAGGCTCGCAGGCCTGCTCCGCCTCAAAACGAAGCTTGACCTAGAATGAACAAGGGGCGGGCCTGCCCGCCCTCAGTGCGTCAAGTCGGCGCTGACCTAATTATCCAAAAAGCTCCGCAGCTTCCGGCTCCGCGACGGGTGCTTGAGCTTGCGCAGCGCCTTGGCCTCGATCTGGCGGATGCGTTCGCGGGTGACGGAGAACTGCTGGCCGACCTCTTCGAGGGTGTGATCGGTGTTCATGCCAATGCCGAAGCGCATGCGCAGGACCCGTTCCTCGCGCGGCGTGAGCGAGGCCAAGACCCGCGTCGTGGTCTCGCGCAGGTTCGATTGGATCGCCGCGTCGATCGGCAGGATGGCGTTCTTGTCCTCGATGAAGTCGCCGAGGTGCGAATCCTCCTCGTCGCCGACCGGCGTCTCAAGGCTGATCGGCTCCTTGGCGATCTTCAACACCTTGCGCACCTTTTCGAGCGGCATGGCGAGCTTTTCGGAGAGTTCTTCGGGCGTCGGCTCGCGGCCGATTTCGTTGAGCATCTGACGTGAGGTGCGCACGATCTTGTTGATCGTTTCTATCATGTGCACCGGAATGCGGATCGTGCG
>JAJKJG010000279.1 GCA_021154065.1 Methylobacterium sp. | reverse complement strand
CCCTGCGCCGAGGCCGGGCCGGCAAGCAAGCCGGCAAGCACTACGAGACCTGCGACACCGACGAGCACAAGCCGCTTGAGCATAGACGTTCCTCCCTGCCGTTCCCGGGCGCTTGGCGCGCGCCTCGTTCGGTCTCGACGCTAGCCGTTGATGCGCCCGGTTGGAAGGACCGAACCCGGCCCTACTCTTTCGGCGCGTCGACGAGGTGCGCGAGCCGGGCCTCTTCGTCCGGCGTGAGCGCGGCCTCGCGGGGCAGAGCCGCCCGCCGCCTCATGATGGCCGCAAGGGTGGCTGCGCCGATCACGACGAGGACCGCCGGGAAGAGCCACAACAGTGCCGTCGCCGGGCTGAGCCGCGGCTTCAGCAGGACGAACTCGCCGTAGCGGCTCGTCAGGAAGCCGAGCACCTGCGAGTCTTGGTCGCCCGCCTTGAGGCGCTCGCGGACGAGAAGGCGCAGGTCGCGGGCGAGCGGAGCGTCGGAATCGTCGATCGACTGGTTCTGGCACACGAGGCAGCGCAGCTCGCGGGACAGGTTCCGGGCCCGCGCCTCGAGCGCCGGGTCGGGCAGGACCTCGTCGGGCTGGACGGCAAGGCCGGGGCCTCCGGCAAGGAGGCCGGCGAGCACCGCAAGCCAAGCGAAGTGTCGCATGATCATTCGGCCGGCTGCAGCACCCGCTTCATCCGGGCCGGTTTCGGCGCGCCGACCCGCAGGCGGCGGTCGGAGAGCGAGAGCGCGCCACCGAGCGCCATCACGACGGCGCCGAGCCAGATCAAGAGGACGAGAGGCTTATGGTAGAGCCTGACGTTTATCGCGCCGTCGCTGCCCGGGTCGCCGAGCGACAGATAGAGCTGGCTGAAGCCCCGGGTCATGAGGGCGGCCTCGGTGGTCGCGTTCTCGCGCGCCGGGAAGCTGCGCTTCGCGGGCTCCATGACGGCGATCGTTTCGCCGTTCCGGCTCACCGTGAACCTGCCGGCGAGCTCGCGGTAGTTCGGGCCCTGGCGCTCCTCGAGGCCGTCGAAGCGAAGCTCGTAGCCGCGCAGCTCGAGCGTCTGCCCGGGCTTGACGGAAGCGATGCGCTCGGCGCCCCACTGCGTCTCGCAGACGATGCCGAGTAGGCTGACGCCGAGCCCGAAATGGGCGAGCGCGGTGCCCCAGGCGGAGCGCGGCAGGCCGCGCGCCCGCGCAAGCGCGGACGCCGCCGGTAACCTGAAGAGTTGCGTCCGCTCGGCGAGTTCGCTCACGGCGCCCGCCATGACGAAGAAGGCAAGCCCGATAACGAAGGGGGCCAGCATGGACTTCGCACCGGCGATCGCGAAGCTCGCCGCCACCGCAAGGATCGCGAGCGCGAGCGCGCCGAACAGGCGCTGCCCGGCCCCGAGGAGGTCGCCGCGTTTCCACGCCATCAACGGCCCGAACGGCACGGCGACGAGGAGCGGCAGGAACAGCGGCGCGAAGGTCAGGTTGAAGTAGGGCGCGCCGACCGAGATCTTCGCTCCGGTGAGCGCCTCCAGGGCGAGCGGATAGAGCGTGCCGGTAAAGACGGTCGCGCACGCCGTCGTAAGAAAGAGGTTGTTGAGGACGAGCATGCCCTCGCGGGAGATCGGCGCGAACAGGCCACCCTGCTTGAGCAGCGGCGCCCGCCAGGCATAGAGTGCGAGGCTGCCGCCGATGAACAGCACCAGGATCGCGAGGATGAACACGCCGCGGGTCGGGTCGGTCGCGAAGCTGTGCACCGACGTGAGCACGCCCGAGCGCACCAGGAACGTGCCCAGCAGCGACAGCGAGAAGGCGAGGATCGAGAGCAGGATGGTCCAGAGCTTCAGCGCGTTGCGCTTCTCCATCACGACCGCGGAATGCAGGAGCGCCGTGCCGACGAGCCAGGGCATGAAGGAGGCGTTCTCGACCGGATCCCAGAACCACCAGCCGCCCCAGCCGAGCTCGTAATAGGCCCAGTACGAGCCCATCGCGATCCCGACCGTCAGAAAGCACCACGCGGCGAGCGTCCACGGCCGCACCCAGCGCGCCCAGGCGGCGTCGATCTTGCCCTCGATCAGCGCCGCGATGGCAAACGAGAAGGAAATCGAGAAGCCGACATAGCCGAGGTAGAGCAGCGGCGGATGGATCGCGAGGCCGATGTCCTGGAGAACCGGGTTGAGGTCGCGCCCTTCGAAGGGCGCCGGCGCGAGGCGCGCGAACGGGTTCGAGGTCGCCAGGATGAAGAGGTAGAACGCCGCCGCGATCCAGGACTGGACGGCGAGCACGTTGGCCCTGAGCGTCGCCGGCAGGTTGGCGCCGAAGACCGCGACGAGCGCGCCGAACAGCGACAGGATGAGGACCCACAGGAGCATCGAGCCCTCATGGTTCCCCCAGACGCTCGTGAACTTGTAGATGAGCGGCATCGCCGAATGCGAGTTCTCGAACACGTTCGCGACCGAGAAGTCGGAGACCACATAGGCCGCCGTCAGCGCCGCGAAGGCCGCGGCGACGAACGCGAACTGAGCCAGGGCCGTCGTCGCGGTGACGCCCATCAGCACGGCGTCGCCCTTCCACGCGCCGACGATCGGCGCCGTGCCCTGGATCAAGGCGAGCGCCAGCGCCAGCACCAATGCGTAGTGGCCGACCTCGGCGATCATCAGCTCTTCACTCCGAGCTCGCTCGCGGCCTCGTCGAGCCGCCGCAGCTTGTCGGGGTCGCTCGCGAGCGCCCGGCGGCCGTCCTCGAGCGCGGCCTGCGCCTTCGCCTGGTCTCCGAGCACCAGGTAGGAGCGCACCAGCCGGACCCAGCCGTCAAGATCGGAGCCGTCGGCCTTGAGGCGCTCGGCGAGCCGGGCCACCATGGCGAGGATCATCTCTCCCGGCGGTTCCGCGAGCGGCTTCGGCGGCCCGGCCGGGGCGGCGGCTTGCGGCGGCGGAACGGCACCGGGCGCGACAGCCTCGCCGATTTGGGCGAGCGCCGCCCGCACCGTGGCGGTCCAGCGCGCGCCCGGCGGGGCGTCGGCCAGGAGCTTGCGCCAGATCGCCGCCGCCTCCTCGCGCTTGCCCTCCTGCTCGGCCGCGAGGCCGAAGAAGTAGCGCGCCATGACGTCGCCGGCGTCGAGCGCCGCGGCGCGTTCGAAGGCGGCCCTGGCCTCCGCGGTCACCACCCCGTCCGCCGCCGCGACCATGGCCTGCCCGAGATCGGCTTCGCGCACGGCGGTCGGCCCGAGAAGCCGCAGCGCATTGCGTCTTGCCTTGACGGCATCGTCGAAGCGGCCGGTGCGCAGATAGATCGGCGCCACCACCTCCCAGCCGCGGCCGTCCTCCGGATTCTTGAGGAGATGCGCCTCGACCTGGGCGACCATGGCCCCGATCGAGGTCGGCGCCGGCGCCGCGACCGAGCGGGAGGCCAGCGGCTCGGACGGAACGCCCGGCGAGCCGAGCGCGAGGTAAAGCGCGGCCGAGCCGAGCGGCAGCATGAGCGCCCCGGCAAGCGCCGCGGCGCGACGGCCCCACCTGGTCTCGACCGGCGCGCCGGCGCGGTCCGGCGGCGCCGCGGCCGCAATGAGGCGCCGCGAGATCTCGACCCGCGCCGCCTCGGCTTCTCCGGCGCCGACGAGGCCCGCGGCGCGGTCGCGGTCGACCTCCTCGAGCTGGTCGCGATAGACCGCGACGTCGCTGCCCGAGCGCGCCGGAGCGCGGCGCCGCAGCGGCAGGAGCACGGCGAGCATCGCCGCCGCGGTCATGGCCGCGAAGATGAGCCATAGGATCATGGCCGCAATCCACCACAAACCGGGTTCTATCGCCAGCGCGGTCGTGCGCACCGAATGTCGCGCGAAGCCTTGGGTCGACTATATTGCCGACTGGCGCTTTGTTACACTTCGCCCGCGCGACCGGTCCGCGCCTCCAACCCCTGCGTCACCAAGCCTCATGGCCACCGCAGCCTCCCCGAGCCGTCCGAAGGCCGCGCTCGGCGCCCTCAAGCCGCTCGTCCCTTTCGCCCTCGCGTATCGGGGCCGCATCGCGCTCGCGCTCATCGCCTTGGCGGTGGCCTCGGCCGCGACGCTCACCCTGCCGCTCGCGGTGCGCCGGGTCGTCGACCGCGGCTTCTCGGAGAGCAGCGGCCACATCCTGCACGCCTATTTCGGCATGCTGATCGTCGTCGTCGCCGTGCTCGCGCTCGCGAGCGCTGCCCGTTACTACCTCGTCATTACGCTTGGCGAGCGCGTCGTCGCGGACCTGCGCGCCGCCGTGTTCCGGCGCCTTGCCGCGCTCGACCCGTCCTACTTCGACGCGACGCAGAGCGGCGAGATCGTCTCGCGCCTCACCGCCGATACGACGCAGGTGAAGTCGGCCTTCGGCGTCAGCATCTCGATCGCGCTGCGCAACTCGTTCCTGGTCTTCGGCGCGATCGCCATGATGATGGTGACGAGCCTCAAGCTCTCCGTCCTCGTGCTCCTCGCCATTCCGGTGATCGTGCTGCCGCTTATCCTGTCCGGACGCGGCGTTCGCCGGCGTGCGCGTCTCGCGCAGGACCGGCTCGCCGATGCGGCTGCCTTTGCGGCAGAGGCGATCGGCGCGGTGAGGACGATGTTCGCCTTCGGCATGGAGCACGCGACCGCCGATCGCTTCGCGGCGGCGGCCGAGGAGACTTTCGCGGCCGCGCGGCGCTCGACCAAGGCCCGCGCGATCCTGACCGGCACCGCGATCTTCCTCGTCTCGGCGAGCGTCGTCGGGGTGCTGTGGTACGGCGCCCAGGACGTGCTCGCCGGCGAGATGACGCCCGGGCGGCTGTCGCAATTCGTGCTCTACGCGGTCTTCGCGGCAAGCTCGCTCGGGCAGCTGTCCGAAGTCTACGGCGAGCTCGCCCAGGCGGCGGGGTCGGCCGAGCGCCTCGGCGAGATCCTCGCCGCGAGGCCGACGATCTTTGCGCCGGCGCAGGCGCGCCGCATGCCCGAGCCGCCGATCGGCGCCGTCACCTTCGCCGACGTCCATTTCGCCTATCCGACGCGGACCGAGCACGCGGCGCTGCATGGGCTCAGCTTCCGGCTCCGGCCCGGCGAGCGCGTGGCGCTCGTCGGCCCCTCGGGCGCCGGCAAGACGACGGTGCTGCAGCTGCTGCTGCGCTTCTACGACCCCTTAAGCGGGCTCGTGCTCGTCGACGGCATCCCGATCACCGACGTCGATCCGGCGGAGCTGCGCCGGCGCATGGCGCTCGTGCCGCAGGACCCGACGGTCTTCGCGGCGACCGTCCTCGACAACATCCGCTACGGGCGCCCGCAGGCGAGCGAGGAGGAGGTGCGCCGCGCCGCCTCGCTCGCTTCGGCGGACGGGTTCATCAGCGCCCTGCCGCAGGGCTACGCAACGACGATCGGCGAGCGCGGGGTGACGCTCTCCGGCGGCCAGCGCCAGCGCATCGCCATCGCCCGTGCGATCCTGAAGGACGCGCCGATCCTCCTCCTCGACGAGGCAACGTCGGCGCTCGACGCCGAGAGCGAGCGCGCCGTGCAGGAGGCGCTCGATCGCCTCATGCGCGGCCGCACAACGCTCGTCATCGCCCACCGGCTCGCCACCATCCGGGCCGCCGACCGCATCCTCGTTCTCGACCAGGGCCGCCTCGTCGAGGAAGGCACGCATGAGAGCCTCTTGACCCGCGGCGGCCTCTACGCGCGGCTCGCGGCACTGCAGTTCGCGAGCCCCGATCTGCCGGCCGAGGCGGCGGCCGAATAGCAGCGCCAAGACGCCCTTCAGGAGCGCGGCGCTGCCGCCGTTCACCTTAACGGCAGCCGCCCGGGCAGCCACCCCGCCCGCGGCTCGCGTCTTGCGCCTTGACGCGCCGACGAGGCGGAGGCTTGGCGATGACGGCGTTCGAGGCGGTGATGTTGGTCACGAGCGGGACAATCCTCGCCCTGATCTGGAACGTGATCGAGGAGGGTCGCCGGCACAAGGACAAGCCGTTCCAGATCCCGCTCCGGATCGACGAAAGCTGATCGGGCGCCGCGGCGCGCCCTCGATGATGCCATTCGCAAGCCCGTGAACTGCCGGCCGCGTCGCCTCAGCTCATGCCCAGCGCCTGCATGTACAGCTCCAGAATCGCCTCCTCCTCCTGGCGCTCGGCGAAGTCCTTCTTGCGCAGGCCGACGATCTTGCGCAGGACCTTAGTATCGAAGCCGTTGCCCTTCGCTTCGCCATAGACCTCACGGATGTCGCCGGCGAGCGCCGCCTTCTCCTCCTCGAGCCGCTCGATGCGCTCGATGAAGGCCTTGAGCTGGTCGGCGGCGACGGATTCGGTCGCGACGATCGGATTCTTGTCGAGCATGACGCCCCCCTTTTT
>JAJKJG010000278.1 GCA_021154065.1 Methylobacterium sp. | reverse complement strand
GAGCGCAGCGCCGCCAGGAAGGGGTATTTCGAGTTCGAGGCCCAGCCGCCGATGATGATGCCGTACACGCCGAGCGACGAGATCGCGAAGATGTAGAGCACGCCGACATTGATGTCGGAGACGACCCAGCCCTCGGCGAGCGGGATCACCGCCCAGGAGGCGAAGGCAAGCGTCGCGGTGACGAGCGGCGCGAGCAGGAACAGCCCCTTGTTGGCGCTCGACGGGATCACCGGCTCCTTGAGCACGAACTTGAGAAGATCGGCGAAGGACTGCAGCAGGCCCCAAGGCCCGACGACGTTCGGACCGCGGCGCATCTGCACCGCCGCCCAGATTTTGCGGTCGGCATAGAGCGCATAGGCGATGTAGATCAGGAGCGAGACCAGCAGCAGCAGGCTCTGCCCGACGATGATCAGGACGGTGAGGACGATGTCCCAGAAGCTCATGGCCCTACTCCGCCGCCTCGAGCCGGCGCTCGCAGGCGAGGCCTGAGCATTCGGCCATGACGCGCGAGGCGCGGGCGATCGGGTTCGTGAGGTAGAAGTCGAGCACCGGGCTGAGAAACGGCTCGCGCGACGGCGTGCCGGGGAAAGCCCCGAGCGCCTGCACCGCCGCGGCGCCGTCGCCCGGCGCGATGGCGCCGATCGCCGCAAGGTGCGGGTGCTCGGCATAGAGCTTCTGGCGCAGCTGCGGCAGGGAGTCGAAGGGCAGCCGGCGCCCGAGCGCGTCCGAGAGCGCCCGCAGGATCGCCCAGTCCTCGCGGGCGTCGCCCGGCGGGAAGGCGGCGCGGTTTGCCATCTGTACGCGGCCTTCGGTGTTGACGTAGGTGCCTGACCTCTCGGTGTAGGCGGCGCCCGGCAGGATCACGTCGGCGCGGTGCGCGCCGCGGTCGCCATGGGTGCCCTGGTAGATCACGAAGGCGCCCGGCGCGATGTCGATCTCGTCGGCGCCGAGATTGTAGACGACCTCGAGCGCGCCGCCGCGGGCCATCGCGGCGGCGTCGAGCCCGCCCTCCCCCGGCACGAAACCGAGATCGAGCGCCCCGACTCGGGCGGCGGCGGTGTGGAGGACGCCAAAGCCGTTCCACTCCGCGGTCACGGCGTCGAAGCTCTGGGCAGCCCGCGCCGCGAGCGCCAGCACGGCCGCGCCGTCGGGGCGGCTGAGCGCGCCCTGGCCGACTATGATGAGCGGCCGCTTCGCGGTCCTGAGCTTGTCGGCGAAGCCGTGCCGGCCGGCGATCACCTCCGAAAGCGTCTCCGGGCCGGCGCCGAGGTATTCGGTGTCGTAGGTCAGGTCGGCGGGCTCGCCGATCAGGCCGATCGGCAGCGGTCCGAGGCGCCAGCGCTTGCGGATGCGGACATTGAGAAGCGAGGCCTCGACGCGCGGGTTCGCGCCGACGATCAGGACTGCGTCGGCGCTCTCGATGCCGGCGATCGTCGGGTTGAAGACGTAGGAGGCGCGCCCGAAGCGCGGATGCACGGCGCTTCCGTCCTGGCGGCAATCGAGGTTTGGCGAGCTTAAGGCTTGCATCAGGAGCCTCAGCGCGAAGATCTCCTCCACGGCCGCGAGATCGCCGGCGAGCGCGCCGATGCGCCTGCCGTCGACGCCCTTGACCCGCGCCGCGATCGTCGCGAAGGCCTCCGGCCAGGAGGCGGGGCGCAGTCGCCCGCCGTCGCGGATGTAGGGCTGGTCGAGGCGCTGCAGGCGCAGGCCGTCGACGACCTGCCGGGTCTTGTCGGAGATCCACTCCTCGTTGATCGCCTCGTTGATCCGCGGCTCGATGCGCATCACCTCGCGGCCGCGGGCGTCGACGCGGATCGCCGAGCCGACCGCGTCCATGACGTCGACCGATTCGGTCTTCGACAGCTCCCACGGCCGCATGTTGTAGTTCTGCGGCTTGTGGACGAGCGCCCCGACGGGGCAGAGGTCGGCGACGTTGCCCTGCAGCTCGGAGCGCATCGCGGTCTCGAGATAGGTCGTGATCTCCATGTCCTCACCGCGGCCGATCGCGCCGAGGTCGGCGACGCCTGCGACCTCGGTCGCGAAGCGGATGCAGCGCGTGCAGTGGATGCAGCGGTTCATCTTGGTCGCGACGAGGGGGCCGATGTACTTGTCGGGCACGGCGCGCTTGTTCTCGTGGTAGCGCGTCGTGTCGATCCCGTAGGCCATCGCCTGGTCCTGCAGGTCGCACTCGCCGCCCTGGTCGCAGATCGGGCAATCGAGGGGGTGGTTGATGAGGAGGAACTCCATCACCCCTTCGCGCGCCTTCCTGACCGTCGGCGTCTTGGTCAGGACCTGCGGCGGCTCGCCGTTCGGGCCGGGCCGGCAGTCGCGCACGCCCCAGGCGCAGGAGGCGACCGGCTTCGGCGCGCCTTTGAGCTCGACGAGGCACATGCGGCAGTTGCCGGCGATCGACAGCCGCTCGTGGAAGCAGAAGCGCGGGATCTCGGCGCCCGCCGCCTCGCAGGCCTGGAGCAGCGTGTACTCCGGCGGAACCTCGACCTCGATGCCGTCGACGATGAGCTTGGTCATAGATGGCAGCCCTCGACGATCTTCTGGATGCGCAGCGCGAGCTGCTGCACCGATTCCTTCGGCGGCGTGCCCTTGAGCCGGACGATGCCCTTCAGCGCGTTCGGATCGATTGTGATGGCGCCGGTATCCTCATAGGCCTGCATGACCTTCCTCTGCGCCGCCTTGGCCCGGCCGGCGTCGAATTTGAGGTTCTGCTTCGCGAGATCGAGCGCCAGCCGCTGGATCTGCTGCAGCTCCTCGACCTCGATGGCGCAGGTGCGTGCCTGCGCGGAGGCCGAAGCGGCGGCAAGGGCTGCGGCGGCCAGAGCCCAGGTGCCTATGCTCCTTTGGAGGTCCATCGCCCTACTCCGCCGCCATCAGCGCCGGCTCGGGGTGCGGGTTCGCCGCGTAGTCGTCGATTCGTCGCTCGATCTCGCCCCGGAAGTGCCGGATCAGCCCCTGGATCGGCCAGGCGGCGGCGTCGCCGAGCGCGCAGATGGTGTGGCCCTCGATCTGGGTCGTGACCTCCAAGAGCATGTCGATCTCGCGCCGTTGCGCTCGCCCCTCGGCCATGCGGGAGAGGACGCGCCACATCCAGCCGGTGCCCTCGCGGCAGGGGGTGCACTGGCCGCACGACTCGTGCTTGTAGAAATACGAGATGCGGGCGATCGCGCGGACGATGTCGGTCGAGCGGTCGAGTACGATCACGGCCGCGGTGCCAAGTCCGCTTTTGAGGTTGCGCAAGGTGTCGAAGTCCATCGAGGCGTCGATGATCTGTTCGGCCGGCACGAGCGGGACCGACGAGCCGCCCGGGATCGAGCACAGGAGGTTGTCCCAGCCGCCGCGCATGCCGCCGCAATGGCTGTCGATGAGCTCGCGGAAGGTGATGCCCATCTCCTCCTCGACGTTGCAGGGCTTGTTGACGTGCCCGGAGACGCAGAAGAGCTTGGTGCCGGTGTTGTTCGGCTTGCCGAGCCCCGCGAACCAGGCGCCGCCGCGGCGCAGGATGGTCGGCGCGACCGCGATGGACTCGACGTTGTTGACGGTCGTCGGGCAGCCGTAGAGGCCCATATTGGCGGGGAACGGCGGTTTCAGCCGCGGCAGGCCCTTCTTGCCCTCGAGGCTCTCGAGCAGCGCCGTCTCCTCGCCGCAGATATAGGCCCCGGCGCCGTGGTGGACGTAGCAGTCGAACGGGAAGCCGTGGACGTTGTCCTTGCCGATCAGCCGCGCCTCATAGGCCTCGTCGACGGCGCGCTGCAGCGCCTCGCGCTCGCGGATGTACTCGCCGCGGATGTAGATGTAGGCGGCGTGCGCCCCCATGGCGAAGCAGGCGATGAGGCAGCCTTCGACGAGGAGATGCGGGTCGTGCCGCATGATCTCCCGGTCCTTGCAGGTGCCGGGCTCCGACTCGTCGGCGTTGACAACAAGGTAGTGCGGCCGGCCGTCCGACTGCTTCGGCATGAACGACCATTTGAGCCCGGTCGGGAAGCCGGCGCCGCCGCGGCCGCGCAGGCCCGACTTCTTCATCTCGTCAACGATCCAGTCGCGCCCCTTGTCGAGAAGGAACCTGGTTTCGTCCCAGGATCCGCGCTTGCGCGCCGCCTCGAGGCCCGGCGAATGCAGGCCGTAGAGGTTGGTGAAGATGCGATCCTTGTCAGAGAGCACGTCGCACCTCAGCCCACGGGTTCATCGACGATTTCGAGACGGCGTTCGATACGGCCTAGCCGGAGGTCGTGCCGCGCAAGGATCGTGTACACATTGCCGATATCGGTCTGCACCGCCAGCATGTGACCGCGGATGGCCTGAAGCTCGGTGCGGATATCCTGCTGCCCATCCTGCACCCGGGCGACATCGTCCCGGAGCGCTTTCAGGACCTCATACATAAGCTCGTTCGTTACCTCAGCCATCAAGCTCCCTCCGAGGTCTTCGGCCCGACCGGCTTTGTCTCGCTGCCGTCGCGGCGGGCGCCACCATCGGCCGGAGCCGTACCGGAGACCGGCGTCGTGCCCTTGGCGTCGGCGGCGGGACGGCCCTCCTTCGGCTTCGACGGCGTCGGCGTGTAGGACTTGTCGCTCTGCGGCGGCGTCCGGCCCTCCGGCCGCTGATCGTTCGGCACGACGGTCGCTTTCGCCGGATCGGCGGCGCCCTTCGGGTCGTCGGGCCGGACCGGCGTCTCGCCCTCCTTGGCCCGCTTCGCCGGCGTCTCGGCCTTCTCGGTCTCGATCGCGCGTCCGGCGTCGGGCTTTGCCGGTTTGGGCTGCGCCGGAGCGCTCGCAGTCGCAGCGGCGGCTTCGCCGGCGGCATCAGGCTGCTTGATCGCCTGCTCCTCGAAGCGCTTCTTCCACGCTCCGACGAGCGAGCCGTCGAAGAGCGAGGGGTCCTGCAGCGTCTTCACGGCGCCGGCAGGCTCGGAGGAGACGCGGCCCTGCTGCGGACCGGGCTTGACCGCGCGCCCGGCGGCGAGGTCGTCGAGGAGCTTCTCCAGGATCTCGGGCGTCAGGTCCTCGTAGTAATCCTGGTTGATCTGCGCCATCGGGGCGTTGCAGCAGGCGCCGAGGCATTCGACCTCGAGCCAGGAGAACAGCCCGTCCGCCGTGACGTGGTTCTGCTCGCCGATGCGCCGGCGCAGCACCTCCTTGAGCTCGACCGCGCCGCAGTTGTGGCACGGCACCGTGCCGCACAGCTGGACGAAGTAGCGCCCGACCGGCTCGAGCGCGAACATGGTGTAGAAGGTCGCGACTTCGAGGACGCGGATGTAGGGCATGCCGAGCTTGTCGGCGACCGCCTCGATCGCCTTCTGCGGCAGCCAGCCGCCGGCCTGCTCCTGCGCGCGCCACAACAACGGGATCACCGCCGAGGCCTGCCGGCCGGGCGGATACTTCTGGATCTCGCGCACGGCCCAGTTCTCGTTGTCCGCCGTGAAGGCGAATTCCGGGGGCTGGACTTCGACGGGGGCGAGGCGGCGGTTGGACATCTTACTTCTCGAATTCGCCTTTTGCCGCAGAACTCACAACGCACTCTGCCCCGCGGCGCTCGGGCCTAGCCGCCATGGCGCGGTATTGATTTAGATTTCCCTTGAACACCTGACACGGAGACTCGATCGGACCGGCGCGCCCATTCACACCCGTGCAAATGAGAACAGTTGCGTCTTTCTCAAGCAAGTAGCTCCAATTGTGTCCCGCGCACTCAGCGATCTTCATCCAGCCTGCTGTCATCAGCTCGGCCCCACACCCGACACCATCGCAACGCACGGCCGCCTCGGCACTTGCCATAGTCAGTATTGCGATGCCGGCGAAAAGCACCCTCACCGGTCCACCTCCCCGAACACGATGTCGAGCGAGCCGATCACGGCGGAGACGTCGGCGAGCATGTGGCCACGGCAGAGGAAATCCATCGCCTGGAGGTGGGCGAAGCCCGGCGCGCGGATCTTGCAGCGGTAGGGCTTGTTGGTGCCGTCGGCGACGAGATAGACGCCGAACTCGCCCTTCGGCGCCTCGACCGCCGCATAGACCTCGCCGGCCGGCACGTGGAAGCCCTCGGT
>JAJKJG010000277.1 GCA_021154065.1 Methylobacterium sp. | reverse complement strand
GATTTGATGCCCGTCGCGGTCGCCGAAGCGGACGACCTTGTCCTCGATCGAGGGGCAATAGCGCGGCCCGCGGCCCTGGATGTCGCCTGAGTACATCGGCGCGCGGGCAAGGTTCGCCCGGATGAGGTCGTGCACGGGCCCGGTCGTGCGGGTGATGCCGCATTCGATCTGCGGCGCCGTGATGCGCTCGGTCAGCGCCGAGAACGGCGCCGGCTCGTCGTCGCCGGCCTGTTTTGCGACGCCGGCCCAATCGATGGTGCGGCCGTCGAGGCGGGGCGGGGTGCCGGTCTTGAGCCGCCCGAGCCCGAAGCCGAAGCGCTCGAGCGTACCCGCAAGACCGACCGCCGGCCCCTCGCCCATGCGGCCGGCCGGAATCTTGCGCTCGCCGATGTGGATCAGGCCGCGTAGGAACGTGCCGGTGGTGAGGACGACGGCCGCCGCCGCGAGCCGCCGGCGGTCGGCGAGGACGACGCCGCCGGCGCGGCCGTTCTCGATCGCGAGATCGTCGGCCTCTCCCTCGATGACGGCCAGGTTCGGCGTGGCGGCGATCTCGGCCTGCATTGACCGCGCATAGAGCTTGCGATCCGCCTGGGCGCGGGGACCGCGCACGGCCGGGCCTTTGCGCCGATTGAGGAGGCGGAACTGGATGCCGGCGGCATCGGCGACGCGGCCCATCAGGCCGTCGAGGGCATCGATCTCGCGGACGAGATGGCCCTTGCCGAGACCGCCGGTCGCCGGGTTGCACGACATCGCGCCGACCGTTGCGAAACGGTGCGTGACGAGGGCGGTGCGGGCGCCCAGGCGCGCCGCCGCGGACGCGGCCTCGCAGCCGGCATGGCCGCCGCCGACCACGATCACGTCGAAGGAATTTGTCATCGCAACCCGAGCCTCAGCCGAGAGATAGGAGGGGCGGGGCAACGGGTCAAACGGCGAATGTTTCACGTGAAACATTTTGACCCGATGCCCTACTTGCCGACACAGAACGTGGCGAAGAGGCGGTCCAGCACCTGCTCGACATCGACCCGACCGGTCACTTGGCCGAGCGCGCGGAGCGCCAGCCGGACGTCCTCGGCGGCAAGCTCGGAATGGCCCGCCGCCAGAGCGGTGCCGGCCCGAGAGAGACTTTCATGGGCCGCCTCGAAGGCGCGGCGGTGGCGCTCGCGGGTGATGACCGCGTCTCCTTCGCCGGGCGCGGCGGCGAGGAGCGCCGCGACGCGGTCGAGGAGCGCGGGCAGCCCGGCGCCGGTCTTTGCCGAGATGGTGAGGTCGGCGCCGGCCGGCGGCGCGGCGAGGTCGCTTTTGGTGCCGATCCGCAGTCCCGCGACCCCCGTCGGGAGCCCGGGGTTATCCCCGCTATCCCCGCAATCCGGAGCCGCGAGCCAGAGCACGAGATCGGCCCGCTCAATACGCGCACGCGTGCGCGAAACGCCTTCAATCTCAATAGGATCGCTCGTATCGCGCAGACCCGCCGTGTCGACGAAAGTCACAGGCAATCCACAGAGGTCGCAGCGCACCTCGATGGTGTCGCGGGTGGTGCCGGGGATCGCCGAGACGATGGCGACGTCGCGGCGCGCGATGGCGTTGAGAAGGGTGGATTTTCCGGCGTTCGGCGGGCCGGCGAGGACGACCGTGAAGCCCTCGCGCAGGCGCTCGCCGCGGCCGCCCTCGGCGAGGTGGCGCGCGAGTTCTCCCGCCACGTGTTTCCCCAATCCGACGGCTTGTTCCTCCACTCCAGCCGCCACGTCGGGCTCGTCCGAGAAGTCGAGCGCCGCCTCGAGCAGCGCCAGGCACACGATCAGCCGCTCGCGCCAGCTCTCGACCAAGCTGCCGAGCCGCCCCTCGAGCTGGCGCAGGGCCTGGCGGCGCTGCGCCTCGGTCTCGGCGTCGATGAGGTCGGCCAGGCCCTCGACGGCCGAAAGGTCGATCCGGCCGTTGAGGAAGGCGCGACGGGTGAACTCGCCCGGCTCCGCCGCGCGGCAGCCCGGCAGGCCGGCGAGCGTCCGCAGCACGGCGACGCGCACGGCAAGGCCGCCGTGGAGGTGAAGCTCGGCCTGATCCTCGCCGGTGAAGCTCGCCGGCCCTGGCATCCAGACGACGAGCGCCTGGTCGAGGGCTTCGCCGGATGCGGGGTCGCGAAGCACTAAGAGCGTCATCCGCCGCGGCGCCGGCAGGCGGCCGGCCATCGACTCGAGCACGCCGGCTGTGCCGGGCCCGCTCAGCCGGACGACGGCGATCGCGGCGCGCCCCGCTCCGGACGCCGGTGCGAAGATGGTATCCTCAGCCATTCGCCCTCGAACTTAGCCCATCCTCATGCATTGCTCTCGGCGTCGCGGCGTGGAAGGGCCATGCAAGATCGCCTCATGCTGAGCTGCAAGGAGCGAAGCTCCGAGCCTCGATGCACGCGCCGGCGATGGGGCGCTGCATCGGCCGGGTGCGTCCTTCGAGGCCCGCTTCGCGGGCACCTCAGGATGAGGCGGAGCGAGGATGGCCCGATGAGCACGCCTGAGGATCCGCAATGAACCGCCTCGCCAAGGCCACCTCGCCCTATCTCCTGCAGCACAAGGACAACCCGGTCGATTGGCGCGAATGGGGGGCGGAGGCCTTCGCTGAGGCGACGGCGACGGGCCGGCCGGTGCTGCTCTCGGTCGGCTACGCCGCCTGCCATTGGTGCCACGTCATGGCCCATGAGAGCTTCGAGGACGAGGGCGTCGCGGCGGTCATGAACGAGCTTTTCGTGAACATCAAGGTCGACCGCGAGGAGCGCCCCGACGTCGACCACATCTACATGAGCGCGCTGCATCTCCTCGGCGAGCAGGGCGGCTGGCCGCTGACGATGTTCCTGACCCCCGGCGGCGAGCCGTTCTGGGGCGGCACCTACTTCCCGAAGGAGCCGAAATTCGGCCGGCCCGGCTTCGTCAACGTGCTGCGCGAGGTGTCGCGCGTCTTCCATGGCGAGCCGGAGCGGATCGCCCACAACCGGCGCCTCCTGATCGAGCGCCTCGAGGCCGGGCGGGGCGCGGTCGCCGGCCGCGACCTTGGCCTTGCGGATCTCGACGCCGTCGGCGAGCGCCTCGTCGGCGCCTTCGACCCGGCGCATGGCGGCCTCACCGGCGCGCCGAAATTCCCAAACCCGATGATGGTCGAGTTCCTCGCCCGCTATGCCCGCCGCTCGGGCGGCGCCGAGGCGAGGGACCGCGTCCTCGTCACGCTCGAGCGAATGGCGCTTGGCGGCATCCACGACCATCTCGGCGGCGGCTTCGCGCGCTATTCGGTCGACGAGCGGTGGCTCGCGCCGCATTTCGAGAAGATGCTCTACGACAACGCCCAATTGCTGGAGCTCTATGCCGTCTTTGCCGCCGAGACCGGCTCAGCGCTGTTCCGCTTCGCCGCCGAGGGCATCGTCGCCTGGCTCATGCGCGAGATGGTGACCCCGGAAGGCGCGTTCGCCTCGAGTCTGGACGCCGATTCGGAGGGCGTCGAAGGCAAGTTCTACGTCTGGTCGCTGGACGAGATCCGCGCCGTGCTCGGCCCCGACGCCGACCTCTTCGCCCGCGTCTATGACGTCACCGCGCACGGCAACTGGGAGGAGACCAACATCCTCAACCGGCTGCGTTCGGGCTGGAGCGACGATCCGGCGCTGGAAGCGCGGCTCGCCGGCATGCGCGACACGCTTCTCGCCCGCCGGGCCGGGCGGATCAGGCCCGGTCTCGACGACAAGGTGCTGGCCGACTGGAACGGGCTGATGATCGCGGCCCTGGTGCGCGCTGCGCTCGCGCTCGAGCGGCCGGAGTGGATCGAGCTTGCGCGCCGCGCCTTCGCCTTCGTTGGCGCGCAGATGAGCCGCGGCGACAGCCTCGGGCACTCCTGGCGCGCCGGGCAGCTCATCTTTCCGGGCTTCGCGCTCGACCATGCCGCGATGATGCGGGCGGCGCTGGCGCTCCATGAGGCGACCGGCGAGGCCGCCTATCTCGACCGCGCCCGCGCCTGGCGCCAGGTGTTGATGCACGACTTCCTCATCACCGACACCGGCGTCCTCGCCATGACGGCCGTAAACGCCGACGCGCTCGTCGTTCGCCCCCAGCCCTCGCACGACGACGCGGTCCCGAACGCCAACGGCGTCTTCGCCGAGAGCCTCGTGCGCCTCGCGGCGCTGACCGGCGCCGAGGAGGACCGCGGTCTCGCCGAGGACGCCCTCTCGACACTCAGTCGCGTCGCCGGCCCGGCACCGCTCGGCCACACGACGATCCTCAACGCCCTCGACCTGCACCTGCGCGGGCTGACGGTCGTCGTGGCAGACGATTCGGCCGGCGACCTCACCGGCGCGGCGTTGCGCCTGCCCTACCTCGAGCGCTCGGTCTCCCGCATCGCCGACAGCGCCGCGCTCGCCCCCGACCACCCGGCGAAATCCGCCGCCTTCACCGGCACCGGCCCGCAGGCGCTGGTGTGCGCCGGCATGCGCTGCTCGCTGCCGGTTGCGACGGGCGAGGCGCTGGAGCGGACGGCGGGGGAGATGCTGACGTCTTCTTCCAAAGGTGCGGCGGAACCCCTCTCCCGGACGCAGACCGCTGCGAAACACGACTGATCGATTGCCAGCGCGACCGAGCTGTCGAGATCAACGATCTTCGCGGTCGCGGGCGATCGCCTCGTCAAGTTCCGCCGAGGTCATCACGGGCTTCGGCCGCGCAGGAACCCCGCGGGGAGCGGTCGGCAGGGACATCGAGCCTTCCCGGACCATCCGCGCGATCACCGGGTCCGAAAGCCAATCGCGATGGTCCACCGTCGGGGGACGCAGCTCCGACACGACCCGGTCGCGGTCGGTCACGAGCACGGTCTCGCCCGCCTCGGCGAGACGCACGTAGTCGCTGAGCTTGTTCTTGAGAACCTTGAGGTCGACGGAGCGCATGACGGGGAGGTAGCCACGGTAGCTACCTTGTCAAGAATGCTGGCCAAAATGCCAGGCCTCCTCCCTCAGAAGACGGGGGAGCTCGGGGCTGCGCTTGAAGGCCACCACACCTCGAAGCCAGGCTTGCATCCGAGGCGATAGCAATATGCGAGCTCTCGCCTTGGACCGCATGACCCAAGCTTGTGCAGATGGACGGGGTAGGTGATGCCGGAGTCGTAGTCGTCGAGCGCAGCGGGTCCGAAGACCTTCACGCTCGTCCGGAGCATGAGCCGCAGCTCCGGATCGAGGCCGGCCGGAATGCGGAGGCAGCCTTGCGGCAAGCTTCTCGCACCGGCCGCATCCGTCTTGATTCTCCGCAGGAGATCGCGCGCGTTCTCGGCGTCTAGTTCGAGCAGAGGTCCGAGATCGATCCGTATCCGTGCCGAAGCGATCGGGCCGAACTCGTGCCGAGCGTCGTAGAGCGCTGAGCGAACGGTGATCGCCTCGGGAACCAGGATGCCGCCTTCCTTGAGCTGCGGCGCCAGATTTAAGATCACCGCGACCTGCGGCTCCTTCTGCAGCGCCCTCTGCATGGTCTCGGCGATGACGACATGCATCGCCGTCGGGTGCCTGTAGGTTGCCGCGTCGCAGGCCCAGCAGTCGCCGATAAATTCACCCCTCCCGAATGCCTCGAACACGCGGCGCGCCGAGCTCAAGGAAAGCTCATGAATGTCGATCAGCGTAAACCGCACGTCGAGCGGGCTGAAGCAGTGGGTCAGAAGAAGCCCGAGGGGCGCAAACGGCCCGCAACCGGCGTAGAGTATGTCGAGCGGCCGCTCGGAGAAGCGTTCGAGCGCGGCCTTCAGGGCAAGCCGCATCCCACGCAGGAACTGGGAGGTTCGCGTGTAGTCGAGGACGCAGCGCGCCGCGCTCTCGGGCGAAATCGCGTCCCCATCCGGGAGGACGGTGTCGTGCGGATCCAGAGTTTCGTCTGGTCTGCCGGCCATTGCGGCCGCGAGAAGCAACGAATGGATGTCGCGCGCAGCCTCACGGAGATCGGCGGGGACATCCGACCGCAGAAGGGTGTCCGCGAGCCGGTCGAGAGCGGAGCCGTCCGCCGCCTCGGCCGCTAGAGCGCGATGACTTCTCGTCGAGTCGTCATCCCGCTCTACCTCTTTGTTTTGAGCATGATCTTTTCCGAAAACCGGTAGCCACTTTTCGGGATCATGCTTATGCGACACGGTACGCCGCCGCGCGGGAACGTCCTTACGTGTTCATCGAATCGAAGAACTCGCCGTTCGATTTCGTCTGGCGCAGCTTGTCGAGCAGGAACTCGATGGCGTCGATCGTCCCCATCGGGTTGAGGATGCGGCGCAGCACGTACATCTTCTTGAGCGTGTCCTTCTCGACCAGGAGCTCCTCCTTGCGGGTGCCGGAGCGGGTGATGTCGATTGCCGGGAAGACGCGCTTGTCCGAGACCTTGCGGTCGAGGATGATCTCCGAGTTGCCGGTGCCCTTGAACTCCTCGAAGATGACCTCGTCCATGCGCGAGCCGGTGTCGATCAGCGCCGTCGCGATGATCGTCAGCGAGCCGCCCTCCTCGATGTTGCGCGCCGCGCCGAAGAAGCGCTTCGGCCGCTGCAGGGCGTTGGCGTCGACGCCGCCGGTCAGCACCTTGCCGGAGGACGGCACCACGGTGTTGTAGGCGCGCCCGAGCCGGGTGATCGAATCGAGCAGGATGATCACGTCGCGGGAATGCTCGACGAGGCGCTTTGCCTTCTCGATCACCATCTCGGCGACCTGGACGTGACGCGAGGCCGGCTCGTCGAAGGTCGAGGAAATGACCTCGCCGCGCACCGATCGCTGCATGTCGGTGACTTCCTCCGGGCGCTCATCGATGAGCAGCACGATGAGGTAGCACTCCGGGTGGTTGGTGGCGATCGACTGGGCGATGTTCTGGAGCAGCACGGTCTTGCCGGTGCGCGGCGGGGCAACGATCAGCATGCGCTGGCCGTTGCCGACCGG
>JAJKJG010000276.1 GCA_021154065.1 Methylobacterium sp. | reverse complement strand
CCGCCGGCGCCGCGACCGCGCCCGCCGCGAGCCCGAGCGCGGCGCGGCGGGAGAGCTCAAGCCGTCCAGAGGCCATGGAAGTGATGCACGGGACCGTGCCCATGCCCGACGCGGAGCGTGTCCGACGCCGCGATGGCGGCGCTGACGTAGCGCTTTGCCGAGGCGATCGCCTCGCGCAGCGGGAGGCCCTTGGCGAGCCCCGCGGCGACGGCCGAAGACAGGGTGCAGCCGGTGCCGTGCGTGTTGCGGGTCGCAACGCGCGGCGAGGCGAAGCGCGCGAAGCCCTCGCCGTCGAGGAGCACGTCGACGCTCTCCGCGCCGTCGGCGTGGCCGCCCTTGATCAGCACGGCGCGCGGGCCGAGGGCGAGGATTCGTTCGGCCTGGCCCAGCACGGCGGGATCCGTCTGCGCCACGTCCTCGCCGAGGAGCGCTGCCGCCTCGGGCAGGTTCGGCGTGACGAGGAGCGCCATCGGTACGAGCACCCGGCGCAGCGTTTCGACGGCCTCCGGCACGAGGAGCGCGGCGCCGCTCGCCGCGATCATCACCGGGTCGAGGACGACGTTGCGGGCGCCGTGCCGGTCGAGCCCGGCCCCGACCGCCTTGATGATGGCGGGCTGCGACAGCATGCCGATCTTCACGGCGTTCACGGCAAGATCGGAAAAGACGCTGTCGATCTGACGCGCCACGAACTCCGGCGGCACGTCGTGGATGCCGTCGACGCCGCGCGTGTTCTGGGCGGTGAGCGCCGTGATGACGCTCGCGCCGTAGACGCCGAGCGCCGAGAAGGTCTTCAGGTCGGCCTGGATGCCGGCGCCGCCGCTCGAGTCGGAGCCGGCGATGGTGAGCGCGATGGCGGTCACAGCGCGCCTCGGGCCGCAAGCGCCTGGTCGATGATGGCGCGCAGGCGCCGGGCCGCGGCCGCGACGTCGTCCGCCGCGAAGATCGCCGCGATCACGGCGACGCCGTCGGCGCCGGCGGCGATCACCGCGGCGGCGTTCGTGTGGTCGATGCCGGCGATGGCGCCGACCGGGAGCTTGCCGCCGGCAAGCCGCGCCCTGAACGCGATGCGCGAGAAGCCGTCGAGCCCGACCGGGGGTTCGGCGTTCGCCTTGCTGGCGGTCGGAAACACGCCGCCGATGCAGGCATAGTCAACGGGGAGGCGGTAGAGCTCGTCCGCTTGCGCCGGTGTCTTGATGGTGAGGCCGACGATCGCCTCCGGCCCGAGCAGCCGGCGGGCGTCGGCGGCGTGCATGTCGTCCTGCCCGACATGGACGCCATCGGCCTCAGCCGCGAGCGCCACGTCGACGCGGTCGTTGACGAGGAGCGGCACGCGCGTGCCGGCGAGCGCCGCCTTGAGCGAGCGGGCCCGCGCCACGAAGGTGCGCGTGTCCGCCTCCTTGTCGCGATACTGGATCAGCGTGCAGCCGCCGGCGACCGCAGCCGCCGCGAGCGGCACCGGATCGCGCCCGCCGGTTCGGCCCGGGTCGACGATGCCGTAGAGGCGCAGGTCGACGGCGTTCATGCGATCCGCGCCCGGGCCCGCAGGGCGGCGGCGTCGAGCCCGTGCAGGGCGTCGAGGAACGCCGGCGCGAAGCTGCCGGGCCCGGCGGCGGCCTCGGCCGCGACCTCGGCTGCGACACCGACGGCAAGGAGCGCCGCGGCGGCGGCGACGAACCCGTTCGGCTCGAGCGCCGCGAACGCCGCGACGAGCGCCGTCGCGGCGCAGCCCATGGCGGTGACCCCGGCCATCAGGGGGTGGCCGTTCGCGATCGCGACGAAGCGTTCGCCGTCCGCCACCCAATCCGTCGCGCCGGTGAGCGCGACGGTGCAGCCGATAGCGGCCGCGTACCGCGTCAGGCTGTCAGGCGCCGCCGCCTCGCCGGCAAGCGCCGCGAACTCGGCGCGATTGCAGCGCAGCACGCATGGCGTGCCGGCAAGGCAGAGCCGCGCCAGCTCGAGCCGGGGCGGGGAGGCGTCGACGAAGACCGGATCGAGCACCCAGGGCTTGCCCTGGGCCTTGGCGGCGGCAATCCCCCACGGGATCGCGGCGCGGCGGTCGCCGTCGAGGGTGCCGAGATTGACGAGGAGCGCGTCGGCGCGGCTCGTAAAGGCGGTGATCTCCTCCGGCGCGATGGTCAGCGACGGCGTGCCGCCGGCCGCGAGGATGAGATTGGCGGTCAGGACCTGGGCGGCGGCGTTGGTGATGGCGTGGACGCGGGTGCCCTCGCGGCGCAGGCGCGACAGCAGCTCGGCGGTGAGCGCCGGCCAATCGCGTCGGGAGCTTTCGGCCGGGGCCGCATCCTGCGTCAGGGCCGCTTCGGCCGTCATCTCGCTTTCCTCCGCCGGCATGACCCGGTTCAGGTTCGGTGGGTTGGCCAAAAGCCTCTCAGCCCGTCCGGCGGGCACCCCAAGGAGATGAAGCGCAGTTATAGGCGGCAGGCTTGCTTTGCAAGCGGGCGGGCTTTGCAAGCGGGCGGGTCACGCCGGGCGCTGCGAGTGGGTCTCGACGTCCTTTGCCCGGGCAAGGCCGAGCCGGTGCTCGCGCCAGAGAACGAACAGCCCGGCCGCGGCGACGATCGCCGCGCCGGTCACCACCACCTGCTGCGGCGCCTGGCCGAAGAAGAACCAGCCGAGGAGGAAGGCCCAGATCATGGTCGTGTATTCGAACGGCGCGACGAGCGAGGCGTCGGCGTAGCGGTAGCTCTGCGTGAGCAGGATCTGGCCGATGCCGCCGAGGATGCCGATCACGACGAGGAGCGCGAACTCGCCCTCGGTCGGCACGCGCCAGCCGAGCACGATCGTCGCGAGGCCGAGGACGGTCGTCATCAGCGAGAAGTAGAGCACGATGGCGCCGGTGCGCTCGGTCGCGAGCAGGCGGCGGACCTGGATCGTCGCGCCGGCGGAGCACACCGCGCCAAGGAGCGCGAACATCGCCCCGACGGCGGGTCCGCCGGCGAGCCCCGCGGCGAGCGCGCCGCCGGAGAGGTGCGGCATCAGCATGATCAGCACGCCGACAAAGCCGATCGCCACCGCGCTCCAGCGGTAGGCCCTGACCTTCTCGTTGAGGATCAGCGCCGCCAGGACGACGACCATGAGCGGCGAGGCGTAGCCGATCGCGACGGCGTCCGAGAGCGGCAGGTAGGCGAGGGCGACGAAGCCCGCGAACATGCCGCAGCTCGAGATGATGCCGCGCAAGAGATGCCCGCCGACGTTCGAGGTCCGCACCGAGTTGACGAGGTCGCCGCGCCAGGCGAGCCAGGCGATGAGCGGCACGATGGCGAAGGCCGAGCGGAAGAAGACGATCTCGCCGGTCGGATAGTCGGCGCTGACATGCTTGATCCCGGCCGACATCACCGTGAAGGCGAGCGCGGACAGGACCTTGAGCGTTATGCCGAGGAGCGGCTTCACCGAAATAGTGGCTCGCGGGGGAGGGGCCTGCACCTAACCACGTCGACGCCGCCCCGGAAACCCGCCGAGGCCCGCCCCCGCCCTGCGCCACGCGCATGTAGCCGGGCGGCTTGACCTTCGCGGCCTGCCGCCGACATTGGACCGATGTTCCTCACCTTCTTCACCGAACTGCGCGCGGCGAAAGTCCCTGTGACCCTGCGCGAGTACCTGACGATGCTCGAGGCGCTCGATGCCGACCTCGCCGAGAAGAAAGTCGAGGATTTCTATTATCTGTCCCGCGCCTGCCTCGTGAAGGACGAGCGCAACCTCGACAAGTTTGACCGCGTTTTCGGCCATGTCTTCAAGGGCTTGGAGAACCTCGCGCAGGCCCTTGAGAAAACCGAGATCCCGGCCGAATGGCTGCGCAAGCTCGCCGAGAAATACCTCACCGAGGAGGAGAAGCGGCAGCTCGAGGCGATGGGCTGGGACAAGCTGCTGGAGACCCTGAGGGAGCGCCTCAAGGAGCAGAAGGGGCGCCACCAGGGCGGCTCGAAGTGGATCGGCACCGCCGGCACCTCGCCCTATGGCGCCTACGGCTACAACCCCGAAGGCATCCGCATCGGCCAGGACGGCAACCGCAACTTCCGCGCCGTCAAGGTGTGGGACAAGCGCGAGTTCAAGGACCTCGACGACACCGTCGAGCTCGGCGTGCGCAACATGCGCATCGCGCTCCGGCGCCTGCGCCGCTTCGCCCGCCAGGGCGCGGCCGAGGAGCTTGACCTCGACACCACCATCCAGGAGACGGCGAGCAAGGGCTACCTCGACGTCAAGCTGCGCCCGGAGCGCCGCAACGCCGTCAAGGTGCTGCTCTTCCTCGACGTCGGCGGCTCCATGGACTGGCACGTCGAGCAGGCCGAGGAGCTGTTCTCGGCGGCCCGCGCCGAGTTCAAGCATTTCGAGCATTTTTATTTCCACAACTGCCTCTACGAGCGGGTCTGGAAGGAGAACCGCCGGCGCTGGGACGAGACGACGCCGACGCTCGACGTCATCCGCACCTATCCTTCCGACTACCGGGTCGTGTTCGTCGGCGACGCCTCGATGAGCCCCTACGAGATCGTCATGCCGGGCGGCTCGGTCGAGCATTGGAACGACGAGGCCGGGCAGGTCTGGGTCGAGCGGCTGCTCAACCACTTCCACAAGGCGGTGTGGCTCAATCCGGTGCCGCAGAAGCACTGGGACTACACCCAGTCGATCGGCCTCCTGCGCCGGCTCTTCGGCGAGCGCATGTTCCCGCTGACGATCGAGGGCATCGACGGCGCCATGCGCGAGCTCGTGCGCTGATGGCGGCCGAGCTGCCGCTCAGCTACCGCCAGAACCCGCGGCCGATCGGCTTCGAGGTCTCCTATCGGCTCATCGGCGATCGCCTGAGCGTCGATACCGGGCGCAAGGAGAGCGAGGTGGCGCTCGCCCGGGTCGAGCAGGTGCGGCTCACCTACGAGACCCGCAGCATGGGCCAGGGCGCCTACCAGGCGAGCCTGACGCTCGCCGACGGCACGACGGTGAAGCTCTCCTCGATCAGCTGGCGCAGCATGATCGACGCCCGCCGGCAGGACGCGGAATACAGCGCCTTCGTGCAGGCGCTGCTCCTCGCGGTCGCGCGGGCAAACCCCGCTGCCCGGTTCCTTGCCGGCAAGCCGCAGCTGCAATGGCTCGCCATCGCGGCGATCGCCGCGGTGTCGCTCGTTGCCGTCGCGTTCTTCATCTGGCGGGCGGTGCTGTCGGGGGCGACGATCGCCGCGCTCCTCGGCGCCGTGATCGCGGCGGCCGGCATCTGGCAGCTCGAGCCGATGGTCCGGCTGAATCGTCCGCGCGCCTTCACCATCCGCGAGCTGCCGCAGGGGCTGCTGCCCTAAAGCATGATCCCCCTCTCCCCTTGTGGGGGAGGACCGACTCGGCCGAAGGCCAAGCGAGGAGGGGGGCGCCGGGCATAGGACTGTCTGTCGAAGCCGGCCCGCCGTGCATCAGCCGCAGGGGGCAAGGCCGACGCAATCCGCGAGGCCCAAGCCCCTGCGGCTGACAGACTTTGAGTCCCTCGTCGGTCAGGTGCTCGATGCCCGGCGACCCCCTTCTCGCTCGGCCTTCGGCCGAGGAGGAATGCGTCGGCGAGCCCGGAGCCTCGCCCGATCCGGTCCGAGCGGATTCCGCTCTAACAGGCCGCTGAAAAAGTCTCGACTGGTGGGATTGCCTGTGATTCCGTGACCTAAGCCACGGGGGTGATTTGGCATGCGCGGGCGGGACGATCGGGCGGATGGGTTGT
>JAJKJG010000275.1 GCA_021154065.1 Methylobacterium sp. | reverse complement strand
GAGCGCCTCGGCACCGCCTGGCCGAGCCACGTCTATCACTGGCATCGCGAGGGCTTCGAATGCCCGGCCGGCGCGACGACGCTCGCGACCGGCGACCACTTGCCGACCCAGGCGATCCTGGTCGGCCCTAAGGCCTTCGGGCTGCAGTTCCACCCCGAGGTCACGCACGCCATGATGTGCAGGTGGACGGTCCGGGCGGCGCACCGGCTCGAGCTTCCGGGCGCCCAGGACCGCTCGCGCCAGATCGAGGGTCGTTTCATGTACGACCCGCACGTGGCGTCGTGGCTCGATTCTTTCCTCGACCACTGGCTCGGCGAGAAGAAGGTCGCTCCGCCGCGCAAGACCCGCCGGGCGGTGCGGACGAACCCGTGGGCGGCTTTGCGAGCCGACTTTTCCTGATCAGCCCTGCTGCCTTTCGGCAATGAGCTCGAGCGCCGCCCGGAGCTGACCGCCGGCGCGGTCGAGCGCCGCCTCGGCATCGTGCAGATCGCAGCCCTGGAGCAGGAGCACCGCGAGCTTGACGCTGCCGCCGGCGCGTTTCAGGGCGTCGCGCACCTCGGCACGGCCGTGGTCCGTGAGGTGCATCAGCATGTTCTCGCTGCGCCGGACGAGCTTCGCGTTCGTCGCCTGCACGTCGACCATGAGGCCGTCGAAGACCCGTCCCATCCGGATCATGACGAGCGAGGAGAGGAGGTTCAGGGTGATCTTCTGGGCGGTGCCGGCCTTCATTCGGGTGGAGCCGGCGATCGCTTCCGGACCGGTATCGAGCCAGATGCCGTGATCGGCCTGGGTCAGGAGCGGCGTTCCCGGGTTGTTTGCGATCCCGACCGTGAGCGCCCCGCGCGCCCGCGCCTCGGTCAGGCAGGCAAGCGTGAAAGGCGTCGTGCCGCTCGCCGCAACGCCGAGCAGGACATCGTGCTCGCCGACCTCGTGGCGGCGGATGATTTCGGCCCCGAGTTCGGATTCGTCCTCTGCGCCTTCGACCGAATGGACGAGGGCCTCGTCGCCGCCGGCGATGAGGAGCAGGAGGCGCTCCCGAGGCCAGCTGAAGGTCGGCGGCAGCTCGGCGCCGTCCTGGACCGCGAGCCGGCCCGAGGTGCCGGCGCCCGCATAGATCAGGCGTCCGTTGCCGCTTCGGAGCCGCGCCTCGATCGCGATCGCCGCATCCTCCATGGCGGAGCGGGCGCCGCGCACCGCCGCGACGGCCGCAAGCTGGCCCTCGATCAACGCGTCGAGAATTTCCGACGGCTCCCAAGCGTCGAGCCCGGAGTAGCGCTGGCTGACGGTTTCGGTTTCCATGGGCGTCGGCGGACCGGAGCTTGAGGAGCGGTGCATTTGACCCGGCGAAGGGAATTCTACACCCCAATCCGGAGGGCAGTTCCAGAGTCTTGCCGGAACCCGTAACAGAATCGGTGCGGGCAGGGTTGATAATCCATGGCAGCGAACGATCCCGGCAACCTCATGGCGGCGGAGATCCGCGAGGCGCCGGACGCGGTTGCCCGCCAGGCCGAGAGCCTCCGGGCGCCGCTCGCCGAGCTCGTGCGGCACCTGCGCCGCCATCGCCCGCAGGTCGTCGTCACCTGCGCCAGGGGCAGCTCGGCGCACGCGGCGACCTTCGGCAAGCACCTCATCGAGCGCACCCTCGGCATCCCGGTCGCCGCCGCGGCGCCGAGCATCGCGACCGTATACCGCCGCAGCCTGACGCTGAGCGGCCAGCTTTTCCTGGCCGTGTCGCAATCCGGGCGCAGCGACGACCTCGTCGAGCTCGCCGCCTCGGCGAAGGCCGCAGGCGCCGTGACCGCTGCGCTGGTGAACGCGGCCGACAGCCCGCTTGCCGCGGCCTGCGACATCGTCCTGCCGATCTCGGCCGGACCGGAGCTCAGCGTCGCCGCGACGAAAACCGTCATCGCCTCGATGAGCGCGCTCTTGCGCCTCGTCGCCCTCTGGGCCGAGGACACCGATGCGACCGCCGCTCTCGAGCGCTTGCCCGAGCGGCTTGCCGCCGCGACGGCGCTCGACTGGAGCCCTGCTCTGGCGAGCCTTGCGACGGCCGAGAGCCTCGTCACCATTGGTCGGGGACCGACGCTGTCGATCGCCCGCGAGGCCGCCCTCAAGCTCAAGGAGACCTCGAACCTGCATGCCGAGGCCTTCAGCGGCGCCGAGTTCCTGCACGGCCCGGTCTCGCTGGTTTCGAGCCGGTATCCGATCCTGATGCTGATGCCGAACGATGAGGCGGCGCCGGGTCTGCGGCAGCTCGCCGACGATCTGAGCGGCAATGGCGCGGCGCTGTTCGTCGCCGGGCCGGGCGAGGCAGCCGGAGGGCTGCCGGCGCTCGCGCCGGATCAGCCGGAGGCGGACGCGATCTGCCTCTTGCAGAGCTTTTACGGCATGGCGCTGCGGCTTGCAGGCTTGCGCGGGACCGACGTCGACCGGCCGCGTCACCTGAACAAGGTGACCCGTACCCGATGACCGCCTTGGCCAAGGTCGTGCAGGCAGACCACCTGTTCGACGGCGACACCGTCCGGCACGACCATGCCGTGGTCATCGAGGACGGCTGCATCGCATCGGTTTTGCCGGAAGGCCGCCTGCCGCAGGGGTGCCCGGTGGAACGGCTTCCGGCGGGCGCCTGGCTCGCCCCCGGTTTCATCGACGTTCAGGTCAACGGCGGCGGCGATGCGCTGTTCAACGACGATCCCTCACCGAAGACGGTCGCCGCGATCGCGGCGGCGCATCGGCGCTTCGGAACGACCGGCCTGTTGCCGACGCTGATCACCGACGCGCCGGAGAAGATGCGGGCCGCGATTGCGGCGGTCCGGGAGGCCATGAGGACGAACCCGGGCGTGCTCGGGATTCATCTCGAGGGCCCGTTCATCTCCGCGGAACGGCCCGGCGTGCATCGCGCCGCCGCGATCCGCGCGCCGACGGAGGACGACGCGGCGCTTCTGACGAGTCTCGCGGCAGGGGCGACGCTCGTGACGCTCGCGCCCGAAAGCGTGCCGCAAGGCTTCGTTCGTCGGCTTGCCGAGGCGGGGGTTCTGGTCTCGCTCGGCCATTCCATGGCGACCTACGAGGAGACGCGGCAGGCGCTTGCGGATGGCCTCACCGGCTTCACGCATCTCTTCAACGCGATGCGCCCGCTCGCCTCCCGGGAGCCCGGCCCCATCGCCGCAGCGCTCGAAGCGCCGGGGTGCTGGTACGGATTGATCGCAGACGGCTTCCATGTCCATCCGGCGATGCTGCGCCTCGCGCTCAAAGGCGCCGGCCGTCCGATGCTCGTGACCGACGCCATGCCGCCGGTCGGCGGAAAAAACCACGGGTTCGAACTGTACGGCGAGGCGATCGAGCTGCGGGACGGGCGCCTGCAGCGCGCCGACGGCACGCTTGCCGGGGCGGCGCTCGACATGAGCCAAGCGGTGCGCAACGCGGTCGAGCTCCTCGGCGCCTCGCTGCCGGACGCGCTCCGCATGGCCTCGCGCAACCCAGCCGAATTCCTCAGAATGGGCGACCGGCTCGGACGGATCGCCCCGGGCTACCGGGCCGATCTCGTGGCGTTCATGCCGGCGGAGGTCCGGGTGCTGCGGACCTGGGTGGCGGGAAACGCGGAGTGACGCCGGCGCTCAGAGGTTCTCGATCTCGAGCAGCAGCGCGTCGGCGATCGGCAAGCCCTCCCGCCGCGCCTTCTCGCGCAAGGCGAGGCGGCGGCGCCCCGGGACGCGGGCACCGGCCTGCGCCTCGATCATGATCGCCAAGGCGCCGAACCGGGCGACCGTGTCCGCACCCCCGAAAGCAGCCGGATCGAGGGCGACGATCAGCTGGCCGGTCCCGGGCGGGCCGCCCTTGTCGTCCAGAAAGGACGACGCGTCGGCGGCGTAGCTCGCGCCGGTGAGACCTGCCGCCAGCAGCTCGACCATGAGAGCGAGCGCCGTTCCCTTGGCGTCGCCAAGCGGCAGCATCGTGCCTTTGAGGGCCGCTTCGGGATCGCTCGTCGCCTTCCCGGTCTCGTCGAGGGCCCAGTCGTCGGGGATCCGTTCGCCGCGCTGCTTTGCCGCCAGGATGTTGCCGCGCGCGACCTTCGAAAGGGAAAGATCGACGACGATCGGCGGCCCCTCGGGCAGCGGGCAGGCAAAGGCGATCGGGTTCGTGCCGAACACGCCCTTGCGGCCGCCCCAGGGCGCGATCGCCGCCGGCGTGTTGGCGAAGATGAGGGCGACGATGCCCTGCGCGGCGAGGCGCTCCACGGCATGTCCGGCGGCGCCGCAATGATGCGAGCGCCGGATCGGGGCCGCGGCGATGCCCTGCGATCGCACCACGTCGGGCAGGGCCGCCAAGGCGGCGTCGAGGGCCGCAAAGGCGAACCCATGGGCCGCGTCGACGGCAATCACGGCCGGTCGCGGCCGCGACAGCACCGGTTCGGCAAAGCCGTCGACCTTCCCTCTCTTCGCCTGCGCCGCGTAGGTCGGCAGACGCGAAAGGCCGTGGCCCTTGAGGCCGTCCGCCTCCGCGGCGGCGAGCGCCCGCGCGACGCTACGCGCGTTCGCCTCGCTCGTCCGGCAGCGCACGAGCGTGCGCAGGATGAGCGCTTCGGCTTCCGCAATGGTGAGAACCGGCACCTCAGGCCCCGCCCAAATGCCGGCGGACCTTCTCGGCGATCACCCACGACACCCGAACATTCGACTCCTGCGTCACGCCGGCGATATGCGGCGTCAGGATGAGGCGCGGGCAGCCCGCAAAGAGGGCAGCCCGCGCGGCCGAGAGCGGCTCCTCTGCGAAGACGTCGAGCGCCGCCCCGCCGAGTTTCTCGTTGCGTAGAGCTGCGCAGGCCGCGGCCTCGTCGACGACGCCGCCGCGCGCCGCGTTGATCAGGATCGCGCCCGGTTTCATGCGGGCGAGCGTGGCGCCGTCGACGAGATTCCGGGTGCTCGGCGTCAGCGGAACGTGGAGCGAGATGACGTCGGCGGTTGCGATGAGCTCGTCGAGGTCGAGGCGCACGACGCGGCCCGTCGGCTGGTTCCAGGCCGGGTGCTCGGGCGGCACGAACGGGTCGTTCGCGGTGACGGCCATGTCGAGGGCCGCGGCGCGCTTTGCGGTCTCGCGCGCGATCGAGCCGAAGCCGATGAGGCCAAGGCGCTTGCCGGAGATCTCATGACCCATCAGCCGGTTGCGAGGCCAAGCCCCGGCGATCACCTCCGCGATCGACGCATAGGCGCCGCGCAGGAGCATCATCGCGGTCGCGACGACGTATTCGGCGACGGCGATGTCGTTCGAGCCGGTCGCCGGATAGACCGCGATGCCGCGCGCCTTGCAGGCGGCGAGGTCGATATTGTCGAGACCGACGCCGAGGCGGCCGACGCACTGCAGCTTGGGCGCGCCCTCCAGCAGCGCCGGTCCGACAAGGGTTCGGTTGCGAACGATGAGCGCGCG
>JAJKJG010000274.1 GCA_021154065.1 Methylobacterium sp. | reverse complement strand
TGACCGGGGTTGCGCTCGAGCTGTCTCCGACCGACGCGTTCGTGCGTCAGGACGAGCGCGCGCGGCTGCCGTTCTCGGTCTTCTGGCGCCAGCTGAGCGGAAGCGGTCATGCCCTGGTGCAGATCTTCGTCCTGTCGGTGATCCTGCAGCTGCTGGTGCTCGCCGCGCCGTTCTACATGCAGATCACCGTGGACGAGGTCATCGCGCGCGGCGATGTCGACCTTCTGGTCGTGCTCGCCGTCGGTTTCGGGCTCCTCGCAATCGTGCGCGCCGCCACCTCCGCGCTGCGCTCGCTCATCCTGCTGATCGTGCAGAACGTGGTGCAGTTTCAGCTCGGCGCGCGTCTCTTCCGGCATCTCATCCGGCTGCCGATGTCCTTTTTCGAGAAGCGGCACATTGGCGACATCCTGTCCCGCTTCACATCCCTTCAGCCAATCCGGAACCTCCTTGCCGAAGGGATGATCGCCGCGGTGCTGGACGGCATCATGGCAGCGCTTACGCTCGCCATGCTCTTCGTCTACAGCACGCAGCTGGCGCTGATCGTGATGAGCGCGCTCCTGCTCTATGCGCTTTTGCGGCTCGCCCTCTACCGCATCCTTTGGCTGCGCACCGAGGCCACCATCCAGGCGGCCGCGGAAGAGAACTCGACCTTCATCGAAAGCGTGCGGGCGATACAGAGCCTCAAGCTGTTCAACCGCGAGAGCGAGCGCGAAGGGCAGTGGCTGAACCGGTATGCCGAGGTCGCGAACGCCAACGTCCGCCTCGGCCGCACGAAAATCGCCTTCAGCACGTGGAACGAGCTGATCTTCGGGCTCGAGACCGTCGTCGTGGTTTATCTCGCGGCCCGGCTGGCGCTCGGAAATTATCTCACCGTCGGGATGATCTTCGCCTTCATGAGCTACAAGCAGCATTTCACCGACAAGGCGGTGCAGCTCGTCGAGAAGGCGCTGGATCTTCGCATGCTCGGCCTTCATCTCGAGCGCCTGTCCGATATTGCGCTGACGCCGCTCGAACCGGGGCACGATCAGGCGCTTGCCTATACGCGCCCGATCGAGGGCAGGATCGAGCTGAGGCAAGTCTGTTTCCGCTATTCCGAAACCGATCCCTTCGTCCTTAAGGATGTCAACCTGGCCGTCGAGCCGGGGGAGTTCGTCACCATCATGGGGCCTTCCGGCGGGGGCAAGACGACGCTCATGAAGCTCATGCTCGGCCTCCTCGAGCCGACGAGCGGGGAGGTGCTGATCGACGGCGCGCCGCTCCCGACGATCGGCGCACGCGCCTACCGCGAGCAGGTAGCGGCCGTCATGCAGGAGGATCAGCTCCTGTCCGGCTCCATCGCCGACAACATCTGCTTCTTCGATCCCGCGTTCGATGAGGAACGGATGACACGCTGCGCCGCGCTCGCCGGCATCCACGACGAGATCATGGCCATGCCGATGACGTACAACAGCCTCGTCGGCGACATGGGCAGCTCGCTCTCCGGCGGCCAGAAGCAACGCGTGCTCCTGGCGCGCGCCCTCTACCGGCAACCGCGCGTCCTCTTCCTGGACGAGGGCACGGCCCATCTCGACTTGGACAACGAGCAACATATCAACGAGAGCCTTGCGCGGCTCAGCATGACCCGCGTGAGCGTGGCCCATCGCCCCGCCATATCGGTCGGCGCCGATCGGTTGATCTTGTTGGCCAAGACCATACAATCCGAACGGCACGGACCGAAGCGCTCGGAATTGTCGGATCGGACACCGGAACCGGGCGCCCTCGAAAGGACGGCGGTTTAGCCCGCAGCCGCGAGGGGGGGCGGTCCTATCACCGCCTGCCGCAACGGAACCCTCCTCCGGCCTCCGTCATTCGAAAGACAGCTTTATCGCCGCCGGGACGTGGCGTATGTGGCGGCCACCAAAAACCCCACGGGAGAACGCCAATGAAGCGTCGCCAATTCCTGCAAGCCGCCGGCATCGGAGCCGCCGCGACCGCGGTCGCGATGCCCGCTATCGCCCAGTCCGCGCCGGAGATCCGCTGGCGCCTGTCCTCGACCTTCCCGAAATCGCTGGACACGCTCTACGGCGCCGCCGAGGCGTTCGCGAGGTTCGTCTCCGAGGCGACCGACGGCAGGTTCCAGATCCAGCCCTTCGCGGCGGGCGAGATCGTCGGCACCTTCCAGGCCTTCGACGCGGTCTCGAACGGCACCGTCGAGATGATCCAGGGGCCGGGCTACTACTACTACGGCAAGGACCCGACCTTCGCGGTCTTCGCCGACATCCCGTTCGGCCTCAACGCCCGCCAGAAGAACGCCTGGCTGATGCAGGGCGGCGGCAACGAGCTCGTCAACGAGTTCCTCGGCAAGTACAACGTCCACGCCATCCCGGGCGGCAACACCGGCACGCAGATGGGCGGCTGGTTCCGCAAGGAGGTCAAGACCGTCGCCGACCTGCAGGGGCTGAAGTTCCGCATCGCCGGCATCGCCGGGCAGATCCTGCAGAAGCTCGGCGTCGTGCCGCAGCAGATCGCCGGCGGCGAGATCTATCCGGCGCTCGAGCGCGGCACCATCGACGCCGCCGAATGGGTCGGCCCCTACGACGACGAGAAGCTCGGCTTCAACAAGGTGGCGCCGTTCTACTACTACCCCGGCTTCTGGGAGGGCGGCCCGACCGTCCACCTCTATTTCTCGAAGCCGAAATGGGACGAGCTGCCGAAGACCTACAAGGCGGTGGTCGAGAACGCCGCCGTCCACGCCTCCATGGAGATGACGGCGAAGTACGACGCCAAGAACCCGGCGGCGCTGCGCCGGCTCGTCGGCGCCGGCGCGCAGCTGCGGCCGTTCAGCCAGGACGTCATGGAGGCGTCCTTCAAGGCCTCGAACGAGGTCTATGAGGAGATCTCGGCCAAGAACGCCGACTTCAAGAAGATGTACGAGAGCCTGCGCGCCTTCCGCAACGAGGAATACCTCTGGTGGCAGGTGGCCGAGTACACCTTCGACAACTTCATGATCCGGGCGCGCGCCCGGGGCTGAGCCCGGGCCGGGGGCCGAAACGGGGCGCGGCGCGCGGCATCGTCATCGCCGCGCGCCGGCATCGTCGTCCGCATCATCGTCGGCGATCGGCCCATCATCGTCGGGTCTTTGGCGCATCATCGTCGGCATCATCGCGCGTCATCCTGGCCTTTCGCCGGCCGTCATTCTAAAGGTCGGCGATGCTCGCCGAGACCGCCGCCGCGACTACGAACGCGCCCGAATGGTCGGTTTCCGACCTCGCCCAGGCGCTGAGGCGCACGCTCGAGGACAATTTCGGCCATGTGCGCCTGCGCGGCGAGATCTCGGGCTATCGCGGCCCGCACGGCTCGGGCCACGTCTATTTCAGCCTCAAGGACGCCGACGCCTGCATCGACGCGGTGATCTGGCGGAGCGCCTTTGCGCGCCTGCGCTTCCGGCCGCAGGAGGGGCTGGAGGTGATCGCCACCGGCAAGATCACCACCTTTGCCGGCAAGTCGAAGTACCAGATCGTCATCGACGGGATCGAGCCGGCGGGTGTCGGCGCGCTGATGGCGCTCCTCGACGAGCGCCGCCGCAAGCTTGCCGCCGAGGGCCTCTTCGACCCCGCCAGGAAGAAGCCGCTGCCGTTAATCCCGCGGGTGATCGGCGTCGTGACCTCGCCGACCGGCGCCGTCATCCGCGACATCCTGCACCGGCTCTCCGACCGCTTCCCGCGCCGCGTCCTCGTCTGGCCGGTGCGGGTCCAGGGCGAGACCTCGGCCGAGGAGGTCGCGGCGGCGATCCGCGGCTTCAACGCGCTTTCGCCCGGCGGCGCGATCCCGCGCCCCGACATCATCATCGTCGCCCGCGGCGGCGGCTCCCTCGAGGACCTCTGGGGCTTCAACGAGGAGGTGGTGGTCCGGGCCGCGGCCGAGAGCGCGATCCCGCTCGTCTCGGCGGTCGGGCACGAGACCGACACCACGCTGATCGACCACGCGGCCGACCGGCGCGCGCCGACGCCGACCGCGGCCGCCGAGATGGTGGTGCCGGTCTGGGCCGACCTCCTGCGCAACCTCAGCGAGCTCGGCGGCCGCCAGCGGGCCTGCATGCTCAAAGGCCTCGAGCATCGGCGCACGGCGCTGCGCTCGGCCGCGCGCGCCTTGCCGGGACCGGACGCGCTGCTTGGGCCGCAACGGCAGCGGCTCGACCTCGCGACGGCGCGGCTGAAGCCGGCCCTCGCCCGCCTCGCCCGCCTCGATGAGACGAAGCTCGCGGCGCTGGCGCAGGGACTCGCACGGCATTCGCCGTTGGCGCTCCTGCGCGAGGCCGCGGCGCGGCTCAAGGCGTGGGGGGGCGACCGGCCCGAGGCCGCATTCCGCCGCCAGCTCGACGTCAAGCGCGAGCGGCTGCCTCGCATGGCCGAGCGGCTCCGGCAGGCGTTCGCGATCCAGCGCGCGCGGCGGGAGGAGCGGCTCGGCGTGGCGGGCCAGCTCCTCGAGAGCTTCAGCTACAAGTCGGTGCTCGAGCGCGGCTTTGCGCTCGTCCGCGGCGGCGACGGCAAGCCGATCCGCCGCGCCGCCGGCATCGGCACCGGAGAAGCGCTGGCGATCGAGTTCGCCGACGGCACCGCCCGCGCCGTCGCCGAGGGCGCGCCGAAGCCGAAGCGCAAGACGCCGGCGGCCCCGAAGCAGGGCACGCTCTTCGACGCGTGAGCCGGCACCCTTGATTCTGTGATTTTCGTAGCTACAATAACGATGAAGATCACCTTCGATCCGGCAAAGCGCGATGCGACGCTCCAAGCGAGGGGATTGGATTTCGCCGATGCGAGGACCGTGTTCTCTAGTCGGCATACGACCCGACGGGACAATCGCCGGGAATACGGCGAAGATCGTTTCATCACGGTCGGATTGAAGGGCAACCGTCTCGTCGTCGTCGTGTGGACATCGCGCGGAGAGGAGCGCCGCGTGATTTCGATGAGGGATGCAAATGCCAAAGAGAAGCCATTCTTCGACCGATACGTTCGTTGACCCGGACGACGCTCCGGAGCTGACCGAGGAGTGGTTCCAGGAGGCAGACGTCTATGAGGGCGCCAAGCTCATCCGAAGGGGACGTCCACCGTCCGACAATGCCAAGAAGCTCGTCAGCCTGCGGCTCTCGCCCGAGGTGCTCGACCACTTCAAGGCCACCGGGCCGGGCTGGCAGACGCGGATCAACGAGGTCCTGCTGAAGAGCGTCCGGGCGAAGCGTGCCGGCGCAAGGTAGGCTCGCCCTATGCTCAGCGGGCCGGAAACGCCGGCCGGCGCGTTGGCCGCTGTCGCGAGGTCCGAGGTTGAACCCGGACGCCGCCGTGAACTATGACAGGTCCTAGAGAATGAGGTCTCCCCAAAGGAGGAGCGGCGCTTTGCGGCCGCGCATGCCAGTGCTGAACCGGTTTGAACGCGGCGGCGGCGAGGCCGTGGTCGAGTATCTCGACAGCAACCTCAAGGTGATCCGCCCGGGCAGCTTCGTCCGCTGCGCCGTCACCGGCGA
>JAJKJG010000273.1 GCA_021154065.1 Methylobacterium sp. | reverse complement strand
GGCGTCGCGTATTGCGAATCGCCGCCGCGGGTGTGCGAGACCGTGATGCCGCGCTCCTTCGCGGCCGCAAGGTCGAGGGTGCGGTTGTGCGCCCCGGTCACGACGATGAGCTTCAAGGCCGGCAGGCGCTCGATCAGCGTGCGCGGCATCGGCATGCGCTCGCGCAGGAGGCTGACGACGTCGAAGTCGGCAAGCGCGTGCGCCGCCTCATCCTCGGTCGCAAGGTTGCGGTCGAAGACGACGGGCTCGCACTCGGGCGGAAGCGCGCTCCAATCGGCCATCTTGAGCGCGACGTGCTGGTAGTCGTCGAGGATCGCGATGCGGGTCACGGGGTTCCTCCGGGGATGGTCAAGCGGCTCGAACGCGGCCGACGCGGCCGCTCAGGCGTTGCGCGACGAACACGATCGCAAAGGTCACGACGAGAAGCGTGATGCCGAGCACCGAGATCGCGCCGAGGTCGCCGCTTTCGTTGAGGTCGTAGATCACGACCGAGATCACCTTGGTCTGGGCGGTGAACAGCATCACGGCGGCGGAGAGCTCGCGCATGACGCCGATGAAGATGAAGCACCAGGCGGCGAGCACGGCCGTCTTGAGCAGCGGCGCCAGGATGTCCTTCAGCGTCCGCATGCGGCCAGCGCCGAACAGCCGGCCGGCTTCCTCGAGCTCCGGGTGCAGGCTCTGGAACGCGGATTGGAGCTGCTGATAGGCGGCCGGCAGCTCGATCGTCAGGTAGGCGAGGAACAGGATCCACAGCGTCCCGTAGAGCACCACCGGCCCGCGCGTGTAGGCGAGGAACAGGCCGACGCCAAGCACGATGCCAGGCACGGCGATCGGCGCCGTCGCGAGGAAGCCGAGCGCCCGGTGGCCGGCGATGACCTTGCGGCTCGCGACATAGGCAATGACGAGCGCAAGCGCCGTGCCGATGGTCGCGGTCGCGACCGCGAGGATGACGGTGTTCTGCAGCGCGAGCCGGGTCGGCGAGAACTCCAAGAAGACGAACCGAACGTGCTGCAGCGTCATCGTCGCGAGCGTCAGCGGCTCGCCGATGGTCTTCGACAGCGCGGCCCGCACGAGCGCGAGATAAGGCAGGAACACCGGGTTGCACAGCACGAGAAGGCAGAGTGCGAGCGCCGGCCAGCGCCAGGCCTTGAGGTCGACCGGCCGCGGCGGGCTGTTCTTGGCGCCGATCACGGCGTAGCTGCGCCGCCCGAGCACCCAGCGCTCGGCCCGCAGCAGCAGGATGGTGAGCACGAGCAGCGGGATCGAGGCCGCGGCGGCGAGCCCCGGGTTCGGCGGGTACTGGAACAGGCTCCAGATTTTCGTCGTGATGGTGTGGAAGTTGCCCGGCAGCGCCAGGATCGCCGGCGTGCCGAAGAGCGTCAGCGAGCGCAGGAACGCCACCATCATGCCGGCAAGCACCGCCGGCAGCGCCAGCGGCAGCGTGATCCGCCACGCCGTGCGCCAAGGCTTGGCGCCGAGGATCGCGGACGCGTCCTCCATGTCGCCGGGGGTGCGGTCGAGCCCGTTCGCGACGAGCACGAACACGAACGGGAAGGCGTAGCAGGTGTCGACGAAGATCAGCCCGGTGACCGAGTAGATGTCGAGCAGGTGCACGAAGGGCGGCAGGTCGTAGAGCCAGCGGTACCATTGGTTGAGGAGGCCGCTGTTCGGCGCCGCGAGGATCTCCCAGGCGATCGCGCCGAGGAAGGGCGGGGTGACGAACGACGCCGTCACCAGCACGCGCACGAAGCCGCGTCCGGGCATGTTGGTCCGCGCCGCAAGCCAGGCGATCGGCGCCGCGACCGCGGCCGAGAGCAGGCCGACGCAGGTCGCGACCACGAGGCTGATCTTGAGCGGCGCGCGCAGCGTCTCGTCGGTGAAGAGCCGCTCGAGGTTTGCGAGCGTCGGCGCGCCGTTCGCATCCGTGAGGGCGTAGTAGGCAAGCCAGGCGAGCGGCAGCCCGACGAGAAGCGCGAGGAACAGCCCGAAGGCGGCAAAGACGAGGGCTGAGGGGTCGAAGCGGGACGCACCTGCCGGACGGGCATGGGCGACCGGCACCGCGGCTTCTCCGGCCGACATGCTAGACGATCGAGCCAAGCGAACGGGCCACCACAACGCTCCTCATGCTGAGGTGCGACCCCGGGCTTGACCCGGGGGAGCCTCGAAGCACGCACGCTGCCGGGCGCTGCATCGGCAGGGGTGCGTCCTTCGAGGCTCGCCTGACGGCTCGCACCTCAGGATGAGGCGATTGGGAGCCTTGCCCCACCCTACGTCCCGAACGCCTTGGCGTAGTTCGCCTTGATTTCCTCGACCTTGTCGACGACCGCCGCCGGATCGTCCTTGAACAGCTTGATCTCGCGCAAGGGCTTGCGGCCGGCGGGCTCTTTCGTCGCCGGGTGGAGCGAGCGCAGGCCGCCGGCGTCGATCAGGAGCTGCTGGGTCTCGGCCGTAAAGAGAAAGCTCTGCAGCAGCCGCGCTGCGTTCGGGTGCGGGGCTTTCGCCATCACGGCCGACGGCGAGGCGATGAACGGCGTGCCCTCGCTCGGGTAGACGATCTCGATCGGGCTGCCGCTCTCCTTGAGCGTGAACAAATTGTACTCGTTGCCGTCGGCCATGATCGGCCGCTCGCCGATGGCGAGCTTCTTCGGCGGCTCGGTCGACGACTGCACCTGCATGACCCGCTGCTTGCCGAGCTTGCCGAGATAATCCCAGCCGAGCTCGCGCGCGATCTGCGCCGTCGCGGTCAGGATCGTGCCGCTGTAGCCCGGATGCGCCTTGACGATGAGGCCGCGCCATTTCGGCTCGAGGAGATCGGCGAAGCTCTTCGGCGCGTCCTCGGGCTTCACGTATTTGGTGTTGTAGGCGATGGGCGAGAGCGTCGCGCGCCAGGTCGCGTAGAGCCCGTCCGGGTCGGCGTTCTCGCCGTAATGCTTGGCCACGTCCTCCGGCACATAAGGGGCAAGCCAACCCTGGCGCTTCCACAGCAGGTAATGGGCGGCGTCCGAGGTGTTGACGACGTCCGCGTTGGCGATGTTGCTGCCGTATTCCTGGCCGATGCGCTGGAACAGGCGCTCCGAGCCCGCGCGCTCGACCTGGATTTCGATGCCGGGATATTTCTGACGGAAACTCGCCCCGACCTTCTCGGCGGCCTCGACGTCGACGGCGGTATAGAAGACGACCTTGCCCTCCTTCCTGGCCGCCTCGACGAGCGCCGGCGTGATGGCGGTGGCCTCGGGAAGCGCCGCCGCGGGCCGGGGGCCGGCGACGAGCCCAAGGGCGCAAAACCCGAGCGCCAACACTCCACGCTCGAAACTCTGACGGTCACTCATCGGGTTTCCTCTCGGGTGTCCTAGAGCGCGATGACTTCTCTTCGAGTCGTCATCCCGCTCTACCTCTTTGTTTGAGCATGATCTTTTCCGAAAACCGGCAGCCACTTTTCGGGATCATGCTTTAGCTTGCCAGCGCCCGGCAGTGCTCGGGCGGAAGATAGACGTAGATCGGCGCGCCGGCGGCGAGGTCGAGCGCCATCGGCGCCGTCGCCCGGAGCTGCAGCCCGCCGGGAAGCGCGACGAGGTAATCCCGGTAGCCGCCGAGATAGATCTGGCGCGCCACGGTCC
Source organism: Methylobacterium sp. (assembly GCA_021154065.1). Next base: position 5,086 of record JAJKJG010000273.1, on the reverse strand, counting down.
CTTGCGCGGCGTTGGTCTCGGCCGTGAACGGCGCGTCGGCGAGGCGAACGTCGTGGAGGCGGATCGACACCGCGGTCGTGCCGCTCCCGGCCTCGCCCTCGGCACAGCGCAGCACCATCCCGTCGACCGCGACCGTGTCGCGGGCGAGCGCCCGGCCCTCGAGGATGTTCGCGCCGCCGATGAAGCCGGCGACGAAGCGCGAGCGCGGGTGCCGGTAGACCTCCTCGGGCGAGCCGACCTGCTCGATCCTGCCGCCGTTCATGACCACGATCAGGTCGGCCGCCGTCATCGCCTCGGCCTGGTCGTGGGTGACGTAGACGGTGGTGTATTTGTACTCCTGATGCAGGCGCCGGATCTCGAAGCGCATCTCCTCGCGCAGGTTGGCGTCGAGGTTCGACAACGGCTCGTCGAGGAGCAGCGTCTGCGGCTCCACGGCGAGCGCCCGGGCGAGCGCCGCCCGCTGCTGCTGGCCGCCGGAAAGCTCGCCCGGATAGCGCCCCGCCAGCGCCCCGATGCGGGTCACGGCGAGGATCGAGTCGACCCGCCGCCGGATGTCCTCGCGCGCCATGCCGCGCAGCTCGAGCCCGTAGGCGACGTTGCGGGCCACCGTCATGTGCGGCCAGAGCGCGTAGCTCTGGAACACCATCGACATCCGCCGGGCCTCCGGCGGCATCGTGCGTGCCGGGGAGGAGAGCACCTCGCCGCCGACCCGAATCTCGCCCGCGTCGGGGCTCATGAAGCCGGCGATCAGGCGCAGCGTCGTCGTCTTGCCGCAGCCGGACGGGCCGAGCAGGCAGGCGAGCGCGCCGTCCGGGATGTGCAGGTCGATGCCGTCGACCGCCCGCTGGCCGTCATAGCTCTTCGCGATTCCGTTGAGGTCGAGACTTGCCATCCGCCCGGCGTCGATGATGGCGCAGCCGGCCTCTTTCGAGGGCCGTGTCCGACGCCGGTTCGCTCCCGGCATGCAGAATACCGGAAGCCGCCCGGGCGGCAACAGAGGCGGCGGATCGATTTGGCCCGCCGTCCCGACGCGCCTATATTGCGGCGATGCCGCTCGACCTCGCCGATCCTGCCGCCAAGACCGACGCCGCGCCGCGCCCGGCGCGGCTCGCGCCGCTGCTCCTCGTCGGGGCGGGCCTGGCGTTCGTCGCCGCAGGCTCCCTGCTGTGGTGGCGTCACGGCGCGGCGGTGTTCACCGACTTCGCGGTCGCGGCGCTCGCCTGGTGCTTCTGAAGGGACCGAGGATGCCCTCCTCCGATCGGCTGCGGCGGCTTGCGGTGCCGCTCGCGGCCTTCCTGGTCGGTCTCGCGGCGCTCGGCGTCGCCGCCGTCCTGACGCTCGCGCCGGCCTCGCGCCCGGCGGGCGCTGCGAATGTCGGCGGGCCGTTCGCGCTCGTCGACCAGAATGGGCGCAAGGTGACGGACCGGGATTTCCTCGGCGCGCCGCACCTCGTCTTCTTCGGCTTCACCCGCTGCCCGGACATCTGCCCGACGAAGCTGTTCGAGCTCTCCGAGGTGCTGCGGGCGACGGGCGAGAAGGGACGCCGGCTGCGCGCGCTGTTCATCACGGTCGACCCCGAGCGCGATACGCCGGAGGCGCTGAAGAGCTACGTCGCGAGCTTCGATGACCGCATCGTCGGGCTGACCGGCGATCCGGAGGCGGTCCAGGCGGCGGTGCGGGCCTATCGGGCCTTCGCCCGCAAGGTCCCGCTCAAGGACGGCGACTACACCATGGAGCACACGGCGCTCGTGTATCTGATGGACAAGGACGGCGGGTTCGTCGGCTCGTTCAACCTCAACCGGCCGCCGGCCGAGGCGGCGCAGGACCTGCTGCGCCGGCTGTGAGCGCCGCAAAGCCGCCGACGGGTTGACAACCCCGGGCCGGGGCTGTGGGTGTCGGCGCGCGCGCGCCAGGCGGGAGGTGACCGGATGAACTTCGCCAGCGACAACATCATGGGCGCGAGCGCCCCCGTCCTCGAAGCGCTCGTGCGCGCCAACAATGGCCCGCTTCCGGCTTATGGGGCGGACGAGATCACCGCCCGGGTCGAGAAGCGCTTCTGCGCGCTGTTCGAGCGCGAGGTTCAGACCTTCCTCGCCGCGACCGGGACCGGCGCCAACGCGCTGGCGCTGTCGGCGATCGTGCCGCCCTACGGGCTTGCGGTCTCGCACGTCGAGGCGCACGTCATCGACGACGAGTGCGGCGCGCCCGAGTTCTACATGCATGGCGCCAAGATGGCCGGGTTGCCGGGCGTCGGCGCCAAGATCGCGCCGGCGACGCTCGAGACGTTCCTCGCGGGCCTGCCGCCACGCGTCAAGCAGATGCCGGCGAGCGGGCTCTCGATCTCGCAGGCGACGGAATCCGGGCTCGTCTACGCTCCGGCGGAGATCGCGGCGCTGTCGGAGGTCGCGCACCGGAACGGCCTCAAGGTGCACATGGACGGGGCGCGTTTCGCGAACGCCCTCGTCGCCCTGGGCTGCACGCCGGCCGAGATGACGTGGAAATGCGGCGTCGACATCCTGACCTTCGGCGCGACCAAGAATGGCTGCCTCGCGGCCGAGGCGATCGTGGTCTTCGATCCGGCGCTCGCCGAGACCCTCGGCTATCGGCGTAAGCGCGGCGGGCATCTGCTCTCGAAGGGGCGCCTGCTTTCGGCGCAGCTCGAGGGCTATTTCGAAAACGACCACTGGCTCGCCAATGCCCGCCACGCCAACGCCATGGCGGCGCGCCTGAGCCGGGGGCTGAGCGCGATTGCGGGCGTGCGTCTTGCCTGGCCGAGCGAGGCGAACGAGGTCTTCGCGATCATCCCGCGGGCGCTCGATGCGAAGCTCAAGGCCGCCGGCGCCAACTATCACCCCTGGTCCGAGCTCAGCCTGCCGGCCGGCGAGACCGTGCGTCCGGACGAGATCCTGGTCCGCCTCGTCACCGCCTTCGCAACGACCGAGGGAGAGATCGAGCGTTTCCTCGCGGCTGCCGGCTCCGCGGCGCGGCGAGAGGCGGCCGAGTAGGGCCTCGCCTGAGGGCGAGGGAATCAGGTCCCCGACGGCGACAGCGCCTTCGGGGCGGGGCTGACGGTTGCGGTCGCGCCGTTGCGGATCTCGAGCACCGCGAGCGCCCGGTCGTTCGTCCCGTCGGGCTTGAACCGGAACACCCCGTCGGCGCCCGAGAAGCCGGACGGGTTCGTCAGCACCGGCTCGGCGAAACGCTGCGAGCCTTGCGTGCGCACGAGGGCCGCGGCGAGCGAGACGGCGTCGTAGGAGAGCGTCGCGATGCGGGTCGGATCGGCGTTGAACCGCGTCCGGTAGCGCGCCGCGAAGGCGTTGAAGCCGGCGGAGTCGGGCGCCGCGAACCAGCCGCTCTGCAGCGCCGGCGTCTTGAAGATGCGCGGATCGTTCCACACCCCGGTGCCGAGCGGCTTCACCTTCTGCGGGTCGAAACGCGCCTCGGCCAGCGCCTGGGCGACGCCGGGCAGGCCCTCGGCGTTGTCGGGCAAGAAGATGGCGTCGGCCTGGGCGCTCGGTCCGACGATCAGCGGCGCGATCCGCTGCACCGCGGCCTGCGCCTGGCCGGCGGCGTAGCGCTCCATCGCGACGACGCGGGCGCCGCGCCGTGCCGCGGCCTCGCGGAACTGCGCCTCGACGACGTTGCCGTAGGTGTTCTCGGGGATCAGCGCCGCGAAGGACCGCCGCCCCTGCGCCGACGCGTAGGCGATGATGCGGTCGACCTCCTCCTGGGCCAGGAAGGAGAGGAGATAGACGCCCCGGCTCGCGACCGTGGCATCGGTCGAGAAGGCGATGACGGGCTTGCCGGCCTGCTTGGCGACTTGCCCGGCCGCCTGCACGGCGGGGGCGAAGAGCGGCCCGACGATGAGCTCGGCGCCCTCCGCGATCGCCTCCTCGGCGGCCTGGCGCGCACCTTCGGCGGTGCCGCGGTCGTCCTTCACCAGGATCGCGACGTCGGCGTTCTGGAACTCGCCGACGGCAAGATCGGCGGCGTTGCGCAGCGAGGTCGCGGCGACGGCGCCCTGGCCTTGCCCAGTCAGCGGCAGGATCAGCGCGACCTTGACCGAGCCCGATCCGATCGAGCCGGTGTTGCCGTTCGGCGCGTCGACCGGGGCGGACGTGGCCGGGGCCTGGGCGACGGGTCCGTCGCCGCCCGACGGGCCGCCGCCGAGGCAGCCGCCGAGCGAAAGCGCCGCGGCGAGCGTCGCGAGCCCGAAAAGGCGTCCGCGCTCAACCAAAAACCCCATGTAGCCTCTCCGGCCTCTCGATTCAGCCGCCGCGCCGCAACCGAAACCTGAAAACGTCGAGAAATTATGGCGGGATCGGCTTAAAGCTTTAGCCTAAACCGCCGCCCGGCGCGGCGGAATGGGTTCAAGCCGGGTTGTACCCATGTCAAACTCTTTGCCATGAGCGACAGAATCGACAGCCGCGCCGGCCGCAGGGAGCCGCGCACGGGCGCCGGCGTGTTTACCGCCTTCGGCCTCGCGGCCGAGGCCGAGCCGCTTCCCGCCGGCCTTTACGTCGTGGCGACGCCGATCGGCAATCTGCGCGACGTCACCTTCCGGGCGTTGAGCGTGCTCGCCGCGGCGGCGGCGGTGCTCGCCGAGGACACGCGGATCACGAAGCGGCTCCTTGCCCATTACGGCATCACGACGCCGCTCCTGACCTACAACGACCATTCGAGCGAGGCCGTGCGCGAGCGAATGATCCACCGCCTCCGCGAGGGCGAGGCGCTGGCGCTCGTCTCGGACGCCGGCACGCCGCTCGTCTCGGACCCGGGCTACAGGCTCGTTCAGGCGGCGATCGCGGCCGGGCTGCCGGTGACCCCGATCCCCGGCCCTTCCGCGATGCTGACAGCGCTCGTCGTCTCGGGCCTGCCGACCGACCGTTTCTTCTTCGAGGGGTTCCTGCCGGCAAAGAGCGGCGCGCGCCGGACGCGGCTCCAGGCGATCGCCGGCATCCCGGGCACGCTGATCCTCTACGAGGCGCCGCACCGCCTGCCCGAGATGCTCGCCGACGCCGCCGAGATCCTCGGCGAGCGGCCCGCCGTCGTCGCCCGCGAGCTGACGAAGCTGTTCGAGACGGTC
>JAJKJG010000272.1 GCA_021154065.1 Methylobacterium sp. | reverse complement strand
CGAGCAACTGCTTGACCGTGCGCCCGGCGAGCGCCTTCCGGGCCGCGTCCACGCCCGCATTATATTGCGCGTGCCAGGTCGTGAAGAGCACCTTCTCCTGCCGTTGCGCGATCCCTTCCAGGTCCACGAGTTCGCTCAAGGTGGACGCGGGTGGCTTTTCCAGAAGCGCGTGCTTTCCGGCCAGGAGCGCATCCCGGGCGATGGCGTGGCGCACCTGCGGCGGCGTGCAGATCGCCACCGCGTCGAGGTCCGGCATCTTCAGCATCTCGCGGTAGTCGCTGAAGGCGTGCGGCACGCCCTCAAGCCCGATCCCGCGCTGACTCGAGGCGGCCACGAGCTCAAAGTCGGGATTGGCCTTGATGGACGGCACGTGCTGGTCGTGGGCGATCTTGCCAAGCCCGATGATCCCGATCCGGTGCGGCATGCTCGATCCTCAATCAGGGTTCGCGGCTGGAATCCAAAGCGGGCCGGATCATCGGCTCGCCAACGTCTGCATGACCTGCGACGAGAACAAGCCGAGCCGGGCGGCCTTCTCCGCATCGCTCAAGGCGGCATCCTTGTCGACTACCGGGCAGTAGAGCGTGACCAGATAGTTGGTGATCTCGGCGTCCTGTGCGGTTGGGTATTTGCGCCTGAGCTGGGTTACGATTTCCGGGACGACGCCGGTCCCCTGCGCCGCCAGAAGGTTTGAAAGCTCCTGGATGCTTTGCTGCGTCTCTTTCAAGGCGCTCGCCGTGGTCGCGGGCTGCGGCAGCGGGCATTCGAGCGCGCGGGCCGGTTCGGCGACCCAAATCAGAAGGCCGGCAAGCGCGGCCGCTCCGCACGGAGCGCGCCTCCGGCCTAGCGCCCGGCGACCGTTGTCGGGATATGCTCCTGAGCGTTCCATGGCGAACCTCCGGGTCTGCGCAGCGACTACAGTGCTCCCGTTCGACCAACGCGCCAACCCCCTGTCCGGGGTCGGATTCTATGAGACGGGCGGGTTTCGCCGGGTTGCCGTTTTGGCGAGGTAGGCTGCCGTGGGCTCGTGCCCGCAATGAACGAGGGGATTTCCGGCGCTCGTCGGGGCTGAAATCGTCGAGCGACGTTCCGATGACGCCCCAGAGCGCGTTACGGGATCAAGTGGCGGCTTTGCACAGCAGCGCCTTCAGCTTGGCGAAGAGTTGCTCGATGGGGTTGCAATCGGGCGAGTCAGGCAGAAGGCAGAGGATGCTGGAGATCGCCGCGCACACGCCGGCGACTTCATGCGCCGCCAGGTTATCCGTCACGGCCACGTCACCCCGGTTCCAGGCTCGGAGCGAGCATCTGCTCGATCCCGCCTGCGCGGGGCAGCTCCCGCCCGAACGGTTTTGCCGATCATCCGAACGTCGCGCTGATGTAAGGCGGCCTGAATTTCAGCCGGTGTGATGCGGGGCGGGCCCGCCGCGAGGGCGCGGATGGGCCTTGTGTCCTCGTGACCGAACGGCCTTCGCTGCGACGGCGCCTCAGGCGGCGCCGGCCGGACCCGAGCAGGGCGCGCTTAGATCAGCCTTCGGACTTCACCTTGAGAACCTGGCGGCCCCGATACATGCCCGTCTTCAGGTCGACATGATGCGGACGGCGCAGCTCGCCGGAGTCCTTATCCTCAATGTAGGTCGGTGCTTTCAGGGCATCGGCGGAGCGGCGTTGGCCGCGCTTCATCGGTGAGGTTTTTCGTTTGGGAACAGCCATGTTCGTCTCCGGTCAAAGGCGCAGGGGCCGGCAAGACCGGGCCTGCATGCGCCAGGGATCTTAAAATGAAGCGCTGCCCTATACAGGCTTACGCCCGGTCTGGCTAGGTCGCTGTCCCATAAAGCGGGTTTTCAGCCATGCGATCATGCGCTCCCCTTGCTCCTGCCGCTCCGGCGGCCAGCCACATGACTTTCATATGGGAAAAGACTCGTTCAGAGCCACCCATCGCGACGAAAGCGCCAGTATAGGACTCCGCAAATCGAAAAGATGGCCGGCATCACCACAAAGTAGCCGTAGGTCCACTCCAGCTCGGGAATGTACTTGAAGTTCATGCCGTAAATGCCCGCGATCGCGGTGGGCACCGCCAGAATGGCGGCCCAGGCTGCGAGCTTACGCGTAATCTTCGTCTGCTGCGCCTGTCCGATCAACTGGCTGGCTTCAAAGGCGAAGGCCAGAACCTCCCGAAGCGCATCGATCTCTTCCTGAACGCGCCGGATGTGGTCGGTCACATCCCGAAAGAGGGGCTGCATCGCGGGGTCGATCGCAATCACCTCGGTATGCTCCAGCTTGCGGCACACCTCGACCAGCGGAGCCACGGCGTTGCGCAAGCGCAGGAGGTCGCGCCGGAGTAGGTACAGACGCTCGACTTCCGTCTGGACCAGCTCCGTGCTGAGAACCTGATCCTCGATGGCTTCGACCTCGCCATGGATGATCTCCAGCACCGGCTTGTAGTTGTCGACGACGAAGTCGAGGATGGCGTACAGAATATAATCCGCCCCGTGCGACAGCGTCGTCGGGCAGGCTTCGCAGCGTTTGCGGACGGCTGCGTAAGAGGCGGAAGCGCCGTGCCGCACGGAGATGACGTATCCTTTGCCCACGAAGAGGTGCGTTTCGCCGAACGCAATACGTCCGTTCACGAGTTGCGCGGTTCGCACCACGATGAAGAGACCAGCCTCGTACTGTTCGAGCTTGGGCCGCTGGTGGGCCTTGCCGGCGTCCTCGATCGCAAGCGGATGCAGGTCGAACTGGGCCTGCACTTGGCTGAGCATCTCGGCGTTGGGCTCGTGCAATCCGATCCAGACGACATGGCGAGGGCGGCGCGCCCAATCGCCTGCCTCTGCGAGGCCAACGTTCGCAACCCGTCGGCCGTCGACGTAGGCGCTTGCGGCCACGACGCCAAGATTTTCGTTCGCGGGGGCGAACCCATCAGGATGAGCCGTCATCAAGCACACGAATCGTAAGCGTGGTCCCCTGAACTCGAAGATAACGCAAATCGCGGCGCTTGCGGCGCCGGCATGCGCCTTCGGCTTGGGCCTGTCCCATGCCCCGCTCGGACACTGTCTGCGATGCGGCGCGGGCGGTGGAGGGTGAAAGCTCAGAGAACCCCGCGCGCGCCTTGCCAGACGAGCTTTAGGCCGACCAGGATCAGGAGGATGTAGATGGCGGTGTAGAAGCGTTCGCCCGAGACTTGGCGAACCAGCAGCACGCCGAGCCAAGTTGCGAGAACGGCGAGCGGGAAGAGAGCCGCCGACGTGAGCAGGTTCTCACGAGTAAATTGGCCCAGCGCCACATAGGGCGGTAGCTTGATCCAGTTGATCGCCGCGAACAGGACCGCGCCGGTGCCGACAAAAACGTCGCGGGCGAGCCGCTGGGGCATGACGTAGATCTGAAAGGGCGGTCCGCCTGCGTGGGCGATCATGCTAGTGAACCCGCAGACCACTCCCCAGAACCACCCCGCCGCCAGCCCCGGCGTTGTCGGGGGAGGCGCGCCGCACCGTTCGACCACGAGCCGCCGTACTGCAAACGCGATTGAAATCGCACCGACGGCGAGTGCGACGGCGGCGTCGGACACGCGGGCGGCGAGCAGGTAGCCCAGTCCGATGCCCAGCGCCGCGCCGGGGAGCAGGATGGCGAGGTTACGACTATCCCACGCGCGCCGATAGGCCCAAACCGTGACCACGTCCTGAGCGATGAGAATCGGCAGCATGATGGCGGCGGCCTGAACGGGCGAGACGACAAGCGCCAACAGCGGCAGCGACAGGAGTCCGAGGCCGGCGAAGCCGCCCTTGGAGAGACCCATGAGAAGGACGGCGGGCGCGGCGGCGAGATAGAAGAGCGGATCGGCGATCATTGGGGCGCAGCAGTCGCGACGATCGCCTGTCGAACTCCACGAGGCGCTACGCGCGAGCCGCAGCGCTCATCTGCAACACGCGGAGATTGTTGGTCGTTCCAGCCGTCCCGAACGGCAGGCCGAAAACAACGACGACCAGGTCGTTGGCCTTCGCGAACTCCTCCGAAACGGCGTGCGCCTCAGCGCGCCCGATGACTTCTTCATACGAGCCGACATCGTCGGAGCGCACGCTGTGGGCTCCCCAGAGCAGACAGAGCTGGCGTGAGACGCGCTCGTCCGGCGTCACCGCCAGGATTGGGACCTCCGGGCGCTTGCGCGCGATGCGGGCCGCCGTGGTGCCGCTGGAGGTGAAGGCGACGATCGCCGATGCGCTCGTCGCCCTGGCGAGGTCAGCGGCGGCTGCCGCAACGGCGTGAGGCGGCGTGTCCTCCACCTCCGGTTCCGATGCCGCAATAATCGAACGGTAAAGCTTGTGCTGCTCGGTCTTGCGGACGATACGATCCATCATGGCGACCGCCTCGACGGGGTACCGGCCGGAGGCCGACTCGGCCGACAGCATCACGGCGTCGGCGCCGTCATAGATGGCGGTCGCCACGTCCGAAGCTTCGGCCCGGGTGGGAGCCGGCGCGTTCACCATCGAGTCGAGCATCTGCGTCGCGATGATCACGGGCTTCACCGCAAGCCGGCAGGCTCGGACGAGTTCCTTTTGACGGCCAGGAACCTCCTCCTGCGGGGTTTCGACCCCGAGGTCGCCGCGCGCGACCATGACGGCGTCCGACAGGCGGATGATGTCTTCGATCCGATCCAGCGCCGACGGCTTTTCGATTTTCGACATGAGCCCGGCGCGCTCGCCGATGAGACCTCGCGCTTCGATCAGATCGGAAGGCTTCTGAACGAAGGAGAGTGCAACCCACTCGACGCCAAGGTCGAGACCGAAGGCCAGGTCGGCGCGATCCTTCTCGGTCAAAGGCGAGAGGTCGAGCACGGTCTTGGGCAGGTTGACGCCCTTGCGGTTGCTGATGATCCCGCCGACGGTGACGCGGGCCTCGAAGTCATCCGCGCCGCAGCCCGTCACGGAGAGCCGGACCCGGCCATCGTCGATCAAGAGTTCCTGACCGGGAGCAAGGGCCGCGAACACCTCGGGATGAGGGAGCGGGATCGCGTCCTTTGCGCCCTCGCCGCCGCCGAGGACGAACCGAACGGCGTCGCCGCTCTCAAGCGAAAGCTTGCCGTCCTTGAGCGTGCCGATCCGGATTTTCGGCCCTTGCAAGTCTTGCAGGATGCCGATCGGCCGGCCCATGTCCGGCTCAAGACGGCGGATGGCCGCGTGGACAGCGGCGTGATCGTCTTGCGTCCCGTGGCTGAAATTCAGCCTGAAAACATCGACCCCCGCCAGGAACAGCGCCTTGAGCATCTCGGGCGAGGCGCTCGCGGGCCCCACGGTGGCGACAATCTTGGCATGACGATCACGTCGCATTCGGCTATCCGGCCTCTTTGGCCGCCTCTGGCGAAACCGATGATCCGAACCCGTTCACATTTGCTCTGAGAGTAGGATCGGTCGGAATCGAGTCAACGATCCCTGTCAAATAGCAGACAGGCAGGACGGCACGCGACCACCTCCTCGCATCCAACCCGCCAACAATGGGGGACTCGCGCGGAGACGGCAAACGAACCCAGGGTAGCCGCACGACTCGGTTGCTCGACACGGCCCCCTATCGGCGCTCAGCTTTTCAACAATTCGACGAGGGTTTTGCCGAGGCGCGCCGGCGAGGGCGAGACGCGGATGCCGGCCGCCTCCAGGGCGGCGATCTTGTCCTCGGCCCCGCCCTTGCCGCCCGAGATGATCGCCCCCGCATGCCCCATCCGGCGCCCCGGCGGCGCCGTGCGCCCGGCGATGAACCCCACCGTCGGCTTCCTCCGCCCCCGCCTGGCCTCCTGCGCCAGGAACGCGGCCGCGTCCTCCTCGGCCGAGCCGCCGATCTCGCCGATCATCACGATCGACGCGGTTTCGGGATCGGAGAGGAAGAGATCGCGCACCTCGATGAACTCGGTCCCCTTGACCGGGTCGCCCCCGATCCCCACCGCCGTCGTCTGGCCTAAGCCCTCGCGCGTCGTCTGGTACACCGCCTCGTAGGTCAGCGTGCCCGAGCGCGACACGATCCCCACGCTGCCCTTCTGAAAGATGTTGCCCGGCATGATGCCGATCTTGCACTCGCCCGCCGTCATCACCCCGGGGCAGTTCGGGCCCACGAGGCGCGATGGCGACCCGCATAGCGCCCGCTTGACCCGCACCATGTCGGACACCGGAATGCCCTCGGTGATGCACACGATCAGCGGGATTTCGGCGTCGATCGCCTCGCAGATCGCGTCCGCCGCCCCGGCCGGCGGCACGTAGACCACGCTGGCCTCGGCCCCGGTTTTCTCGCGCGCTTCCGCGACCGTGTCGAACACCGGCAGGTTGAGGTGGTGCGAGCCGCCTTTGCCCGGCGCGACCCCGCCCACCATGCGGGTGCCGTAGGCGATGGCCTGCTCGGAGTGGAAGGTGCCGTTCTTGCCCGTAAACCCCTGGCAAATCACCTTCGTGTCACGGTCGATGAGGATGGACATCGGCTCACCCCCTCGCGCCCTTCACGGCATTGACGATCTTCTGGGCGGCGTCGTCGAGATCGTCGGCCGAGATCACGTTCAGCCCCGACTCGT
>JAJKJG010000271.1 GCA_021154065.1 Methylobacterium sp. | reverse complement strand
TTCAAGGCCTATGTCGCAAGCAGCCTCTTTGCCGCCTGCGCCGGGATCGCCAGCTATTTCGAGCTCTTCGGCGAAGGCCTGCTGTTCAGGATGGACGGGCGCGCCGCCGGCGTGTTCGAAGATCCGAACGTGCTCGGCTCATTCCTGATCCCGGCCGCGCTCTATCTGTTGCACAACCTCGTCGGCGGGCGCTCGAGGGTGCCCGTCCTCGCCGTCGCCGCGCTCGCCGTCATCGCGGCCGGCATCTTCCTGTCTTTCTCGCGCGGATCCTGGGCCGCCACGGTGATCGCTACCGTCACCATGGTCTGGCTCATGCATCGCACAAGCGCTTCGGCGCGCCTGCGGCGCCGCATCGTCGCCCTCGCCTTCGTCATCGCCGCCGCGACCGCGATCGCCCTTGTCGCGGCACTCGGCGATGGCGACATCGCGGAGCGGTTCGAGGATCGCGCCCAGGTCACCAAGGAGTACGACCAGGGCGTGACCGGGCGCTTCGGCAACCAGATTCGCGGCATTCCGATGCTGATCGAGCGGCCGAATGGCCTCGGTCCGCTGCGCTGGCGCCTGACCTTCGGCCTCGAACCGCACAATCCTATATCGGCGGCTTCGCCAACGGCGGGTGGCTTGGCGGATTCTCCTTCCTGGCGCTCGTGCTCGCCACAGGCTTCGTCGGCTTTCGCCTGTGCCTCACCCCCTCGCCTTTCCAGCGTCAGGCGCAGATTGCGTGGCCGGGCTTATTCATCTTCCTGCTGCAGGCGCTCCAGATCGACGTCGATCATTGGCGTCACGTCTTCCTGCTGTTCGGCATGGTCTGGGGCCTCGAGGCCGCCCGCCTCGATTGGCTCGGCCGGCTGCGGCGCAGCCCGACCCTACCCGCCCGAAATCCCGACAATAACCCTGCCGCTGCCGGCGCAAGTCTTGCACGGCGCGGCGCCGATCCGGCCGCTGCCGCCGCAGTCGGGGCATAGGTTTTCGCCGGTTCCCGGCGTGCCGGGCTTTGCCTGATCGCCGGGATTGAGCTTCGCCCGGCCTTGGGTTGGATCGGATTTGCTGCGCTCGCCCGCCATGGCTCGCCTCCGGTAGTCTCGACGGCAGACCAACGCACGCGCGAAACGAGAGTTTCGGCCCGCCGCCAAGCCGCCGCGCCACCGTGCGGCATCGCACGGGCTTCACGCTTCCGGTGCGGCAGCCTAGAAGGCTATTGTCGCGGCTGGAACGATCGGATCATGCCGCCGTTACCCCGCTCCGCGGCAGAAGGGTCGATCCGCCATGCCTCTCGTTGTCAAGCGCAAGATCCACGAAACCTGGCGCGATGCCGTCGCCAAGCGCAGCGGCGAGTTCGATCTCGAGCAGCAATGCCTGCGATCCTTCGAAGCCCACCTCCTCGACGGCAAGCATGAGGCGGAGGCGGCGTTCTTCAGCCTCGCCCAGTTCGATTGCCTCTACATGGTCTCCGACGGTCCGGTGCCGGGCCGGCGCGAGGCGATCTGAAGCGGGAGCGTCCGCGTGCGCTCGCGCACGGCAGGCGCTGCGTTTCAAGACCAAGGTCCTCCAGCGCCGCCCGAACCAACCGTTCGGCGGCGCGTTGAGCAGACGGAGGCCAGTCATGTACCATCCCGATCGGAATGCCCGGCGCGGCGCGCGGCTCGGCGGCCTCGCTCTTTCGGCAGCCCTCGTTCTCATTGCCATGCCGGCAGAGGCACGCCTCACCGATCCGGGCTACGGCGGCAGCCTTTCGGGCGGGTACTTCCATGGCTTGCCGGTGCGGGCCAGCGCGCCGCCGGCACGCCCGAGCGATCCCGAGATCAGCGGCGTCGCCGGCGCCAACTGCCGCATCCTGCGCCAGTCCGTGCAGGACCGGATCGGCGGGACGGTGCTCCGGACGGTGCAAGTCTGCGACTAAAGCATGAACCCCGAAAAGTGGCGACCGGTTTTCGACGGCTCGCCGAGGAGTCATCGCGCCGTAGCGCCGCAATCTATATCGTCGCGCCGGCGCCCGATTCTCCGGCATAGAACTGCAGTGCCGCCGCGGTGAGCCCGTCCGTGCCGAGGTCGTCGGCATCGACGAGGTGCATGAGCTCCGCGAGACGCTTGCGGGCTCGGTTCACACGGCTCTTGATCGTGCCGACGGCGCAGCCGCAGATGTTCGCGGCATCTTCGTACGAAAATCCCTGCGCCCCGACGAGGAGCACGGCCTCGCGCTGATCCTGCGGCAGCCGCGCCAGCGCCGTGCGCAGATCCTCGAAATCGAGATGGGCGTGCTGGTCGGGTGCCGTCCTCAAGGTCGCGGCGTAGCTCCCGTCGGCGTCCTCGACCTCGCGCCGACGCTTGCGATATTCGGAGTGGAAGAGGTTGCGAAGGATCGTGAACAGCCAGGCGTTCAGATTGGTGCCGGGCTCGAATCGATCGACGTTGGCGAGCGCCCGCAGGAGCGTGTCCTGGACGAGGTCGTCGGCGCGGTCGACATCCCCGGTCAGCGAGATCCCGAAAGCGCGCAGGCTCGGAACGGCGCCGAGCAGCGCCTCACGCATGTTGAACGCCGGTTTCATGATTTAGCCCTTCGTCTCCTCGAGCTTGCCGAGCAGATCGAGCAGGCGCTGCGGGATCGGCTGGCGCGCGAGGTCGACATACATGGCGCGCAGCTCGCGGCCGATGCGGTCGCGGGCCGTGCGATCAAGGGTCGGGGTCGGAAGCGAGGGATCGCGCAGCGCGAGGTCGGTTTGCGGGATGAAGCTCACGGCCGGTCGGCCGGAAGCCCGCCTGATCTTTGCTGGAATCGATCGTTGCATCGTTGCCCATCCTCTCCGCGACCCGATAACGCCAAGGTTGGCGCCAAGGTTCCGTCGGGCTCCGATTGCCCATGCGGCGTCGCGGGGTCGGCCTGGACCCGCGCAGAGCTGGGTGGTGCCCTTTGGCGCGCATCCGATGCTCCGATTGAGGCGAAAAAGCGAAGCTTCCCGGCTCCTATTGCGGCAAAGATGGTTTGCGAGTTCGCTCAAACACTTGCTTGACCGCGCCGGCCCGAAAAAATAGCGTCACGCGCCAGGATCGCGGGCCAAGTGATGGGGGAAGCGCTGAACGGCGACGCCATTGCGGTCCGGCATCTGTGGAAGCGCTTCGGGGCCGGCACCGACCCTCTGGTGGCGCTTCAGGACATCGATTTCTCCGTGCGCGACGGCGAGTTCGTGTCGATCGTCGGCCCGTCCGGCTGCGGGAAATCGACCCTCCTCAAGATCCTCGCCGGCCTGCTGCCGGCGTCCCACGGCGACGCGCTTTTGCGCGGCACGCCGATCGACGGCCCGCGCCGCGACATCGGCGTCGTGTTCCAGTCGCCGGTGCTTTTCCCGTGGCGAAGCGTGTTCGGCAACGTGCTCCTGCCCGCCGACGTGCAGCGGCTCGGGCGCGAGCCCATGCGGCAGCGCGCGTTCGAGCTCTTGGACCTCGTCGGTCTCAAGGGCTTCGAGCACCGCTACCCGTGGCAGCTGTCGGGCGGCATGCAGCAGCGGGTCGCGCTCGTGCGCGCCCTTATCCACGATCCCGCTCTCCTCCTGATGGACGAGCCCTTCGGCGCGCTCGACGCGCTGACCCGCGAGACCATGAACGTCGAGCTGCAGCGCATCTGGCTCGAGCGGCGCAAGACCGTCGTCTTCATTACCCATTCGACCTCGGAGGCGGTGTTCCTGGGCGACCGCGTCCTCGTCATGACGCCGCGGCCGGGCCGGATCCAGGACGTTCTCGAGATCGGTCTGCCGCGCCCGCGAAGCCTCGAGGTGATGAACACCGAGGCCTTCGGAGTGTATGTTCAGCGCATCCGAAGGGCGCTCAACGCCGGAGGAGGCCTCGAATGACAAGCGGTCTGCGCGGCCTCGCCCTGCGCCTCCTCTGCGTCCTCGCGGTCCTTGCCGTCTGGGAGCTGCTGGTGCGGGCGTTGTCGATCCCGGCCTATATCCTGCCGCCGCCGACCGCGATCCTCACGGCGCTCTATCGCGGCATCGTCTCGACGCTCTACATCGAGCATATCTGGATTACGCTGACCGAGACTCTCCTTGGCTTCATGGTCGGCACCGCGCTCGCCTTCGCGCTCGGGACCGTCGTTGCCTTGAGCCGCCGGACCGAGTTCTTCCTCTACCCGTTCATCGTCATGTTCCAGGCGATGCCGAAGGTCGCGCTGGCGCCCTTGATCATCGTCTGGTTCGGGCTCGGCCTGACCTCGAAGGTCTTGAACGCGGCGCTCGTCGCCTTCTTCCCGCTGATGGTCAACACCATCGTCGGCCTGCGCTCGGCCGAGGAGGATCGCATCAACCTTATGCGCTCGCTCGCGGCGACGCCGCTGCAGATCTTCTGGATGCTGCAGCTGCCGAACGCCCTGCCCTACATCTTCGCCGGGCTCGAGATCGCGATGATCTTCGCCCTCATCGGCGCGATCGTCGCCGAGTTTGTCGGCGCGCAGGCGGGGCTCGGCATGCTCATCCAGAGCATGAACTTCTCGATGGACGTGGCGGGCCAGTTCTCGGTCCTGCTCATCCTCTCGATCCTCGGGCTTATCCTCAACAGCATCATCGTCGGCGTCCGCCGCCGCGTGCTGTTCTGGGACGAGCGCGAGAAGGCGGAAGCGCGACAAACGGCAACAACGGGAGGCGGCATATGAAGAAGATCGCGATCGCAATCGCCCTGATGGGCGCGCTCGGCGCGGGCGCGGCACAGGCGCAGACGACCGTGAAGGTCGGCTGGTGCGCGCGCACCATCTCGTCCGCCGTCGCACCGTTCGCGATCGCGACCAAGATGGGCTGGTTCGCGCAGGCCGGCTTCAAGGTCGAGATCGTGCCGCTGCCGGGCTCGACCGACTGCGTCAAGACGGTCGCGACCCGCGACGTGCAGTACTCGTTGCCGTCGATCGAGCCGCTGGCGATCATCCAGCAGCAGGGCGTCAAGGCGAAGAACTATTACACCGCCTATCAGGGCAACATCTACGGCATCGCCGTCCCGGAAGGCAGCCCGGTCCAGAGCTTCAAGGATCTCAAGGGCAAGAAGAGCGGCGTGACCTCGATGGCATCCGCCGGCGTGATCGTCGCTCGCGCGCTCGCGACCACGAACGGCATGGACCCGGACCGCGACATCACCGTCGTCGTCGCCGGCGAGGCGGCGCAGACGGCGGCGCTCCTGCGCTCGAACCAGGTCGACGCGCTGTCGCAGTTCGACACGCAATACGCGCTCGCCGAGAATGCCGGCGCGAAGCTGCGCATGCTCGAGGACCGGGCGATCGCGAAATTCCCGTCGAACGGCCTCATCGCATTGGACGAGACGCTGAGGAACAACCGTGCCCAGGCGGTCGCGCTCGGGCAGGGCTATGCCAAGGGCACGCTGTTTGCGATCACGAACCCGGAGGCGGCGCTGCGCATCACTTACGAGGTTTTCCCGCAGGTGCGCGGCACCGGCCGGGACGAGGCGACGGCATTGCGCGACGACATCAAGACGCTCGAGGCGCGCATCAAGAACTGGAAGCTCGAGGCTGGCGGAGTGACGAAGTGGGGCGAGAACTCGGAAGCGAACTATCAGGATTACCTCGACTTCCTCCTGAAGAACGGCGTCCTGAAGCAGCAGGCGAAGGCCGCCGACCTCATCACCAACGAGCTGATCGAGGACATGAACAAGTTCGATCAGGCTGAGGTGATCAATCTCGCCAAGACCTACAAGG
Organism: Methylobacterium sp.; assembly: GCA_021154065.1. The sequence goes on along the minus strand of JAJKJG010000271.1, from coordinate 2,986 downwards.
CGCCGTGACGGCCGAAGGCTGCCGCAATCTTCCGCAGGAGCACCCGCGATGAACGGCGCCGAAGCCCTGGTGCGCACGCTCGTCGGAGCCGGCGTCGATGTCTGCTTCGCCAATCCCGGCACGTCCGAGATGCATTTCGTCGCGGCGCTCGACCGGGTCGAGGGCATGCGCTGCGTGCTCTGCCTCGCCGAGGGCTCGGTGACCGGCGCCGCCGACGGCTATGCCCGCATGGCCGACAAGCCCGCCTCGACGCTCCTGCATCTCGGGCCCGGGCTCGCGAACGGGCTCACCAACCTGCACAATGCCGGGCGCGGCTACACGCCGATGGTCAACATCGTCGGCGACCACGCCACCTACCATCATGCCTATGACGCGCCGCTGACCTCCGACATCGTGGCGGTGGCAAGGCCCTTCTCGCACTGGGTGCGGATGGGCACGAGCGCGGCCTCGGTGGCGGCGGACGCCGCCGACGCGATCGCCGCCGCGCGTAACCCCCCGGGGCAGATCGCGACCCTGATCCTGCCGGCCGACGTCGCCTGGAGCGAGGCGCCGGGGGGCGCGGCGCCGCCGCGGGCCCTCGCCGTGCCCGAGCCCATCGATCCCGACGCGATCCGCCGCGCCGCCGCGATCCTGCGCTCCGGCGAGCCCGCCGCCCTCCTCATGACCGGGCGGGCGTTGCGCGCCGCAAATCTCGACAACGCCGGGCGCATCGCCGCCGCGACCGGGGCGCGGCTGTTGTCGCAGACCTCGAACGCGCGCGTCGAGCGCGGCGCCGGGCGGGTCGCCGTCGACCGGGTGCCCTACCCCGTCGACATCGCGCTGAAATTCCTCGCCGGGCTGAAGCACGTGATCCTTATCGGCGCGAAAGCCCCGGTCGCCTTCTTCGCTTATCCGGAGAAGCCGAGCGTGCTGACGCCCGCAGGCTGCGAGATCTTCTGCCTCGCCCGCCCCGGCCAGGATCTCGGCGCCGCGCTCGCGGCGCTTGCCGACGAGCTCGGCGCCGCAAGGGCACCGGTCCCGGCGGAGGCGCTGAGGCGCTCGGCGCCGCCCGGCGACGGGCCGATCACGCCGGAGACGCTCGCGGCGGCGCTCTGCGCTCGTCTGCCCGAGAACGCCATCGTCGTCGATGAGTCGATCTCGGTCGGGCGCGCCTTTTACGGAACGCTCCGGGGAGCGCCGCCGCATGATTGGCTCCAGCTCACCGGCGGTGCCATCGGCGACGGCCTGCCGATGGCGACCGGCGCCGCCATCGCCTGCCCGGACCGCCCGGTGCTGTGCCTCGAGGGCGACGGCAGCGCCATGTACAATGTGCAGTCGCTGTGGACGCAAAGCCGCGAGAACCTCAACGTCACGACCTTGATCATGAACAACCGCTCGTATGCCATCCTCAGGGGCGAGCTCGCGAACGTCGGGGCGCAGAATGTCGGGCCGAAGGCGATCGACATGCTGAGCCTCGACCGGCCGGATATCGATTGGGTGCCGCTCGCGCGCGCCATGGGGGTCGAGGGCTTCCGGGCGACGACGATCGCCGAGCTGAACCTTGCGCTCGAGGCCGGGCTTGCAAGCCGCGGGCCGGCGCTGATCGACGTGGTGCTGTGATCTGAACCCCGCCCTCGCCTCCGCGTTCCCTCCTTTTAGGGAGGGGCCCATGTCCCGCACCATCATTCCTCTCGCGCTTGCGGTTTCGCTCGCCTTTAGCGGCGCGGCGCTTGCCCAAGCCTCGGGCGGAGGCTCGTCCGGCGGCGGCGCGTCCTCCGGCGCCGCAACCTCGGGCGCCGCCGGAGCGGCGGGCTCGGCTGCTCCCGGAGCCGCCGGTTCCGCCACGACCGGCGCCGGCCCGGCGGGCGCGGCTGCCGCGCCCGCCGGCTCGATCTCGCCTTCGACGAGCGACGTCGGCGCCGGCAGCACGATCCCGCGCGCCCGCACCGGCGCCGAGCTCGGCTTGCCGCAGCCCGGCGAAGGCATATCGGGCACCACCGGGAGCATCGGCCCGTTCACGGGGAGCACGCTCTCGCCCGAGACCACGCGCCAGCAGAACAACCGCGATCGCGCGCTCGACCGCGGCCTGCTTGGGGGCAGCGGCATCTGCCAGGGCTGCTAGCCGGGAAGGCCTCCGCCCGGCCGCGCTTCGGCTGCACACCCCGGTTGCGTCGACCGCTCTTGTGCGCGCCCGGCCCGGCGGGGAGACTTTGCCGGACGAGGCTTAAGGGGGGAGCGCGGCATGATCCTCGAGATCGCGCAGATCGAGGTCAAGGCGGGCATGGAACCGGCGTTCGAGGAGGGGGTCACCAAGGCGGCGCCGATCTTCCAGCGGGCGAAGGGCTGCAAGGGCATGGAGCTGCAGCGCTCGCTCGAGCAGCCGGCCCGCTACCGGCTGTTCGTGCGCTGGCAGGCGCTCGAGAACCACACCGTCGACTTTCGCGGCTCGGCCGACTTCCAGGAATGGCGCAAGCTCGTCGGGCATTGCTTCGAGCGCCCGCCCGAGGTCGAGCACACGAGGCTCGCCGTGCACGGCTTCGGGCGCATCTGCGGATAAGGCGCGCGCGATCCTCTCAGTAGGTCATCGAGGCCGCGTTGATGATGCCGCCGGCGAGCGACGCTGCGCCGAGAAACAGGGCCGCGGCGAGCTCGTCCGAGGCGATGCGCTGCGACAGGTTCGGCACGACGAGCCGGACGAGCCAGTAGATCAGGATCTGCACCACGAGCGCGACGAGCCCCCAGGCGAGGACGTCGGTCACCGCCTTCGCATGCACGATCGCGCTCGACAGCGGCAGCGCGAAGCCGATCAGGCTGAGGCCGAGCGCGAGCGCCGCCGACATCACGTTCTGGCGGATCAGCGCGAGCTCGTTATGCGCCGTCGCGAGCGAATAGATGACGAGGTAGAGCGCGACGAGGCCGACGGCGGTCGCGAAATAGAGCAGGAATTCGGGAAGACCCGAGACGATCGCCGGCACCTGAGCCCCCAAGCGGTTTTCGCCACTCTAGG
>JAJKJG010000270.1 GCA_021154065.1 Methylobacterium sp. | reverse complement strand
TGGCGGGCGCTGAAGGCCGGCGAGGCGAGCGTGTCCTTCCAGCCGAGATAGTCCCGGTAGTCGACCGGCAGGCTGAGCGCGATGACGTCGGCTTCGCGCGCCAGCTCGGCGAGAACGCGGTCGGCCGGCGGGCAGGAGGAGCAGCCCTGGCTGGTGAAGAGCTCGACGACGGCCTTCGGGTTTTCGCCGGCGGAGCCTGGCGCAGCCGAACCCGCGGCCGCGAGCCACCCCATCGTCAGGGCGGCAAACCGCGCGATCAGCTTCGAGGTCATGCCGCCATAAACACTCAAACGCCGCCCGGCGAGAAGTCACGTTGCCTTGAGGCGCGCGTGAGGGAGCGGCGGCCGCCACCGCCGGTGCATCCAGAGCCACTGCTCCGGGTGCTCGCGCACCCAATCCTCGACGACGCGCGTCATCGCCTGCATGGCGCCCTGCACGTCGACGAGGCCTTCGGCATCGCGCGGCAGGTCGAGCGCCGGCGTGAGCTGCAGCCGGAAACGGCCGGCCGGCAGCCGAATCACCCGCACGCCGTGGACCGGGCAGTCGAAGGCGCGCGCGAACTTGCCCATGATCGGATTGGTGAATGCCGGCCGGCCGAGGAAGTCGACCGTCACGCCGCGGGTGAAATGCTGGTCGATCAGCATGCCGAGATGGCCGCCGCGCTCGAGCACGCCACGCATCGCGAAGGCGGCGCCCTGCCGCGCCGCCTCGAGGCCGCCCATGGTTTGGCTCCTGATCTCGTGCAGCACATGGGCGGCCGCCGGCTCGTTCGGCGGGCGGAAGACCACGGTCGCGTCGAGGCCATAGCGGGCGGCGCAGATCGGCGGCAGCTCCCAGTTCGCGAGATGGGCCGAGAAGATCAGGGCCGGCTTGCCGTCCTCGGCGAGGGCGATGAAGTGCTCGATGCCGTCGACCTCGATGCGCCCGATCTCGCCGGAGTAGTGGTCGTAGTCGAAGAGCTGGCCGAGATGGGGGTATTCGGCGCCGAGGCGGCCGATGTTCTCCCACGCGCCGGCGAGGATCGCGCGGATTTCGGCTTCGCTCTTGTCCGGAAAGGCGGCGCGCAGATTCTCGAGGCCGATCCGGTGCTGCGGCAGGAGCGGGCCGAGCCGGCGCGCGATGGCGCCCCCGACGGCGCTCGACCGGTCGGGCCCGAGCGCGCGCGCCAGCGCGAACACGCCGCGGACGACGCCGATCATGCCGACCTCGCCGATCTTCCACAGCGCGCGCCTGAGACGAGACGGGTTGTGAATCACGCCGGTTCGCCCGCGAGGACAGGGACGGGCCGCGACGGCAAGGGCAGCCAGGGCGGGGGCAGGGAGGGGTTCATCACGGCCGAGTTAGAGACGCTGGCGCCCCAGGGCAAGCAATCCGCCTCCCCGCTGCCACGATCCGGCCGTCGACGACGCGTAGCGCGGCCGCTACAAGCGGTCTTCCGTTCCATCCTGATCAAGACTCGGCTCGCGGCCGAGCCGAACCATGTGCGGCCTCTACGCATCCATCGCCTTCGCCCCGGAGCGGGCGCGAATCGACCGTGTCGCTCATCGCGGGCCTGACGGATCGGGGTGGCGCGAGTTCGCCTCTGCGGCCGGTCCGGTGGCGCTCGGGCACCGGCGGCTCGCGATCATCGATCTCAGCGAGGCCGGGCTGCAGCCGATGGCCGACGCATCCGGCCGCTACCATCTCGTCTTGAACGGCGAGATCTACAACTACCTCGAGCTTAGGGACGAGTTGCGGGCCAAAGGGCACCAGTTCTCGTCGGACACCGACAGCGAGGTCCTGCTCGCGGCCTATCGGGAGTGGGGCGAAGACTGCCTTCATCGCTTCCTCGGCATGTTCGCGTTTCTGATCTGGGACGAGCGCGAGCAGATCCTGTTCGCGGCGCGCGATCGTTTCGGCATCAAGCCGCTCTACATGGCGGGCAATCAGCGCGGGATCGCCTTCGCCTCGGAGATCAAGCAGCTTCTGGGACTCCCCGGCCTGAGCGGACGGATGAATCTTGCCCGCGTGCGCGATTTCCTCGCCGCCGGGATGAGCGACCACACGCAGGAAACGCTGTTCGAGGGCGTCGTCCAGCTCCAGCCCGGCTGCTGCGTCGCGATCGCGGCCGGGCGGGCCTGGACGGGGCGGATCGAGCCGAAGCGCTGGTACGCGATCCCCCCGCACGGGACGCTCCGGCTCTCCGAGGCGGAGGCGGCGGAACAGTTCCGGTCGCTGCTCGTCGATTCGGTGCGCCTGCATCTGCGCTCGGACGCGCCGATCGGGTCCTGCCTCTCGGGAGGGCTCGATTCCTCCTCGATCGTCTGCCTCATGAGCCGGATGCTCGATGCCGAGGGGCGCGGCGCTCGGGTCAACACGGTCTCGGCCTGCTACGACGAGAAAGCCGTCGACGAGACGCCGTTCATGGCGGCTGTGGTGGCGCACGCCGGCGCGATACCGCACCGGGTGTTTCCAAGGCCGGAGGATGTCTTCGCCCGGGCATCCGATCTCACCTGGCACCAGGACGAGCCTTTCGGCTCGACCTCGATCTTCGCGCAGTGGTGCGTGTTCGAGGAAGCGCGCCGCGCCGGGATCAAGGTCATGCTCGACGGCCAGGGCGCCGACGAAGCGCTCGCCGGCTATCACTGGACCTATGCCTGGCACCTCCTGACGTTGATCCGCCAGGGCCGGCTGACGGCGCTCGCGAGCACGGTGTCGCAACGGGTCGGCGCTCACAGCTGCGGCGTCGCCGATCAGCTGACGCGCCTCGCCGCGGTCGCCTTGCCGCCACGCCTCGCGCAAGCCCTCAAGGCGGGCCGCAACGGCGCCGGCCGGCGCTGGCTTCAGTCCGAGGCGTTCGGGACGCTCGCGCCCGACCACGGCGCGCTCGAGCTCGCGAGCGCCATCAACGGCCTGCCGCAGGTGATCGACGTGGCGACGCTCTGTGTCGTGCTGACCTTCTCGGCGAACCTCCAGATGCTGCTGCATTGGGAGGACCGCAACTCGATGGCGCACTCCATCGAGGCGCGCGTGCCGTTCCTCGATCATCGCCTGGTCGAGTTCGCGCTGGCGCTCGGCAACGACCACAAGCTCGTCGGCGCCGACACCAAACGGGTGCTCCGGCGCGCCATGACGGACGTGCTGCCGCCCGCGATTCTGGCGCGCCGCGACAAGCTCGGCTTTGCGACCCCGGAGCAGGCGTGGTTCAGAGGGCCGCTCAAGCCCTTGATTCTCGACGGCGTTGAGGCGACCTTGGCGCGCTTCCCTGGCCTTCTCGACGCTCGGGCCACACGAGCGCTGGTCAGCGCGATGCTTGAGGGGCAAAGACCTGTCGACTTCACCGCCTGGCGTATCGTCAGCATGGGCATCTGGGGCGAGCGATTCGGCGTCACCCTCTGAGGGCCAGCGCCTGCTCTACGTCTGCTTCGAGCGGATCGTGCCCGGAAGCGCCGCGGCGACCCATGTGCACGAGATCTGCGAGGGCCTGCGACGGCGGGGTATCGCGGTCGACCTCATCGCCGAAGGCGGCGACAAGTGGCGCTTCGGCGACCGCGTGCTGCGCTATTTCCGGGTCCTCGGCCGCAGCATGGCGGCGCTGCCGCGAACCAAGGCCGTGTTCTTCCGCTCGCATTTCGCGGCCCTGCCGGTCGCGCTCGCGGCGCGGCTCCTGCGCCGTCCTACGATCCATGAGATCAACGGCGCCTACGACGACGCTTTCGTGACCCATCCGCGCTTCATGGTGCTGCGGTCGATGCTGGCCTGGGCTCAGCGGGTTCAATACCGCTGGGCGACCGCCCTCGTCGCCGTCACCCCGGACCTTGTCTCGTGGGGCCGGGAGGAGGCGAGACATCAGCGCGTGTCGCTGATCAGCAACGGAGCCAACACAGCGCTGTTTCGCGAGGACGGTCCGCGGATGGCGCACAAGCGGCCTTACGTAATGTTTTTCGGCGGGCTCGTGCGCTGGCACGGCGTCGACGTGATGCTCGAGGCGGCGCGCTCGCCGGCATGGCCGGAGGGTGTCGATCTCGTCATTGCCGGCGCGATGGTGGACGAAAGCCTGCGGCCGCAGCTCGAGAGTCCGCCGCGCAACGTGGTGTGGCTCGGCGGACGGCGGCAGAACGAGCTGCCGGCCCTGATCCGCGGCGCGGTTGCGGCGCTCGTGCCGATCTCCGATCCGGAAGGCCGGTCGTCGCGGGGCGTGATGCCGCTCAAGATGTTCGAGGCGCTTGCCTGCGGAACTCCCGTCATCATCAGCGACCTGCGCGGCCAGGCCGAGTTCGTGCGCGCGACGGGCTGCGGTCTCGTGGTGCCGATCGCCGATCCGGACGGGCTTGCGGCGGCGGTGGCGCGGCTCGCCGGCGATCCGGAGCTGGCCTCGGCCCTCGGCCACAAGGGTGCGCTGATCGTTGCGGCCGAGCACTCCTGGGAGGCGCGCGCCGCCGAGGTCGCCCGCGTCGTCGAGGCCGCGATCCGAACGGCTTGAGAGCGCGTCAGAAGGTCACGATGACCTTCCCGAAGGCCTGACGGGCCTCGAGCTTGCCGAGGCCCTTGGCGAAGTCGTCGAGCGGGTAGACCGAATCGATCACCGGCGTGAGGCCGCCCGCCATCTTGGCGAGCGCATCGGCAATGTTGCGTAGCGAGCATCCGAAGGAGCCGAAGATGCGGTACTGCTGCTGGAACAGCTGCATCAGGTTCATGGTCGCGGACACGCCCGAGGTCGAGCCGCAGGTGACGAGGCGTCCGCCGCGCTTGAGGCACAGGAGCGAGCCGTTCCAGGTGTCGGCGCCGACATGCTCGAACACCACGTCGACGCCCTTTCGCTTCGTGAGCTTGCGGACCTCGCCTTCGAAGCGCTCGGTCTTGTAGTTGATGACGTGGTCGGCCCCGAGCGCTTTCGCGCCGCGGCCCTTCTCGTCGTCGCCGACGGTCGTGAACACGGTGCAGCCGATCGCCTTTGCCATCTTGATCGCGGCGGTGCCGATGCCGGAGCCGCCGGCATGGACGAGGATCGATTCGCCGGGCTCGAGCCGGGCGTTATCGAACAGCATGTGCTGCACGGTGCCGAAGCCGATCGGCGCGCACGCCGCCTGCTCGAACGTCACCCCTTGCGGCACCGGGACGACGAGCCGCTCGGGCCGGTTGATGAGCGCACGCGCAAAGCCGTCGAGGTGGAAGCCGAGGATGCCGGCGACGTTCTCGCACAGGTTGTCGCGGCCCTCCCGGCAGGCGCGGCAATGGCCGCAGGTTTCGGCCCCGTACATCACGACCGGATCGCCGACCTCGAAGCGCGACCCGCCGGGGCCGACGGCAGCGACTTCGCCGGCCGCCTCGACGCCGACCACCTGGGGCATCTTGCGCTTGGCGAAAGCCATGCCGCGGAAGCCCCACAGGTCGAGGTAGTTGAGGCCGATCGCCCGCACCCGCACCTGCACCTCGCCTTCCGCCGGCGGCGCCGGCGGATCGATCTCGGTCAGGCGAAGGTCGCGGTCGCCGAAGAGCTGGAGGGCGCGCATTCAGGATTCCGGGTTGAAGGTGTTGGGCCAATCCCGCGCGCCATGAAAGACCGCCAGGATTTCGACCGCTCTGGGACCGACACGATACGGCACGATATAGGGAGTTCTCGGGACAACGAGTTCTCGGGTGCCCGCCCGATGTCCAGGGCGCCCACTATGCGGGAAGCGGGCGAGCCGTCGCGCCGCGGCCTCGATGGCCCGGACCACACGGCGTGCCGCGGCTGGATTGTCCTTCGCTATGTAGTCGCCGATGTCCTCGAGATCGCGAGAGGCGGGCTCGGTCCAGACGATCCTCATGCCGAGTCGTATTTGGAGAAGATCCGGTCCATCTCCTCATCGCTCACGAACTCGCCCCGATCCGCCGCCGCGATCCCCTCCTCGATCTTGGCGATCTGCCAGGCGCGCAGTTTGACGAAATTCTGAAGCGCCTCCTCCACGAGCACGTCTCGTGGCTGGTTGGCCTTCCTGGCGAGTTCATCGATCGCGCCGATCGTCGACGGCTCGATGTGAAGGGTCACGGGATCAGCCATGGTTCTCCCCAAGAGCTCCTCAATGTAGGGAAAGCGCCTCGCCACTGCTACCGATGCACCCCGATCATCGCGGTGAGGCCGCCGTCGACGGGCAGCACCGCGCCGGTGATGTAGGCTGCGGGCGGGCTCATCAGGAACGCGACGAGGCCGGCGACCTCCTCGGATCTGGCGAAGCGGCCGGCCGGGATCTGCTTCTCCATCCCGGCCCGGTGGCTCGCGTAGGGGGCCATCATCTCGGTGTCGACGAAGCCCGGCGCGACCGTGTTGACGGTGATGCCGCGTTTCGCGGTCTCGATCGCCAGCGTGCGGCAGTAGGACAGGAGCGCTCCCTTGGAGGCCGCGTAGGCGGCGTTCCCGGGATTGCCTTGCAGCGCCGCGACCGAGCCGATGGCGACGATGCGGCCGGCGCGGGCCCGGATCATGCCGCGGAGCACGGCCTTCGCGAGGCGCGTCATTGACCAGAAGTTGACCTGCATCGCCGCCTCGGCCTTGTCCTGGGCCATCATGGCGGCAAGAGCGTCATAGGCCTGGCCGGCATTGTGCACGAAGCCGAAGAAGCCCTCCTTCTCGATAGCGTCGCAGAAGATGTCGAGCGAGCCCTTCTCGGAAAGATCGATGGCATGCGCCTTGATGCTGCGCCCCGGATGGGCCGCGGCGAGCTCGTCGACGAGCGCTTCGGCGGCGTCGCCAGACGCCCGATAGGTGAAGTCGACGTCGTGCTCGGCCGCGACGAGCGCCCGGACGATCGCGGCGCCGAGCCCGCGGCCGCCGCCGGTGACGAGGACCCGCCGCGTCACTTCGGCTCGGCTCCGATGACGAGGCAGGTGTTCTGGCCGCCGAAGCCGAAGGAGTTCGACAGCACGATGCCGACGTCGGCGTCCCGGGCCTCGTTCGGCACCACATCGAGCGGGATCGCCGGGTCCGGGACGTGGTAGTTGATCGTCGGCGGGATGCGGCCACTGCGGATCGTCAAGAGCGACATCACGGCCTCGACCGCCCCGGCGGCGGTCAACGTGTGGCCGATCATCGACTTGTTGGACGAGATCGGGACCGATTTCATGCGCTCGCCGATCACCGCCATGCAGCCCATCGACTCCATCTTGTCGTTCTCGGGCGTTCCGGTGCCGTGCGCGTTGACGTAGTCGATGTCGTCCGGCGTGAGGCCGGCGTCCTCGATCGCGCCGCGGATCGCGGCGACGATCGGCGCCCCGTCCGGGCTCGAGCGGGTGCGGTGGAAGCCGTCGCCGCGCTCGCCGCAGCCGAGGACGTAGCCGAGAATGGCGGCGCCGCGGGCGCGCGCCGCCTCGGCGTTCTCGATGACGAGCGCTGCGGCGCCCTCGCCCATGACGAAGCCGTCCCGATTCTTCGCGAAGGGCTTGGCGGCGGCCTCGGGCGGATCGTTGTGGGTCGACAGCGCCGAAAGCAGGGAAAACCGGATCAGCGCTTCGGCGTGCACCGAGCCGTCGGTGCCGATGCACAGGGCGGCGTCGGTCTCGCCGCGCCGGATTGCCTCGACCCCGAGCTGGATCGCGGTCGCGCCCGAGGAGCACGCCGTCGACAGCGAGATCGGCGAGCCCTTGGTGCCGAAGCGATCGGCGATCCGGTCGGCGACGGTGCCGAACAGGAAGAGATCGTGCCAAGGCTTGAAGCGGCCGGTCGCCGCCGCGCCGAGAAGATCCCGGTAGGTGACGCCGTCGTTTTGCCCCGAGGCCTCGGCGAGCGCCTGGCGCTGCGGCCATTCGAGCTCGACCGGCGGCACCGCGATGAACAAGGCGCCCGGGAAGTCGCCGGTGCGGCCGGCGCCTGCTTCGCCTACCGCCTCCTCGGCGGCGAGCATCGCCAGCCGCTCGGAGAGCATCGGTGCGCAGAAGGGCTCTGCCGCGACGAAGTCGACGGTGCCGGCAATCGTCGTCCGCAGCGCCTCGGTCGGGAAGCGGTTGATGGCGTGAATGCCCGAGCGGCCGGCGGTGAGCGCCGTCCAGTTGTCCTCCCGCCCCTGCCCGAGCGAGGTGACGACCCCGAGGCCGGTCACCGCGACGAGCGGACGTCCCTGACGATCCCGATGCGCCATCTTGCCCTCACTCGGCGCGGGTCAGGCGGATCGCGCCATCGCCGCGCCAATGCCCGACCGAGGTCACGACCGCCTCGGCTGCGCCGCGCTGCAGAAGTGCCGTCGCCAGCACCGCCCCGGTCGGCGCCTGGGCTTCCACAGTATGGCCGACGAGGTCGCCGGTGGCGTGGATCGTTGCCGCACCCACGGTGGTCAGCCAGGCCCGCTCTTCCTCGCTCGCCGGCGATACCCCGGTCGCGCCGGAGAGCACGACGGCGCCGGGGCTCGCCCCGAGCGTCGCCCAATGCCTCGCGAGCGCGGCCGGAAGCGCGCCCGGGGTGCGCCGGGTCCGTTCGGAGACGACCCCGGCGAGCGCGGCGAGCGGCGTCGCGCCGCGCCGCGCCGCATGCTCGCGCGCCTCCATGACCAGGAACGCAGCCCCGGATCCGGGGATGAAGCCGCCGCCCTCGGCCGCGCGGTCCCAGACGCTCCGGAACGGCTTCTTCCAGAGGAACCCGCCGAGCTCGAACATCAGGAGCACGTCCGGCCGCTCGGCGTTGTAGGCGCCGCCGACCAGGAAGATATCGCCCTGGCCGGCGGCGATGCGGGCATGAGCGACGCGGATCGCGTCGAGGCCGGCGCTCTCCTCGCCCATGAAGGTCCGCGAGGCGCCGGTGACGCCGTGCACGATCGAAATGTTGCCGGCCAGCAGGTTCGAGAGCTGGGCGAGGAAGAGCGTCGGGCGCAAGTCGCTCATCAGGCGCTCGTTGAGGAACACCCCCGGATCGGCGGCGTTGCGGATGCCGGTCAGGATCTGCCCGTCGACGGCGTAGTCGCGCTCGCCGCCGCCCGCCGCGACGATGAGGTGCATGCGCCCCTTCAGGCCTGCGTCGGCCTTCGCGCCGGCGGTCTCGAGCGCGAGCCCGGCGGCGTAGACGCCGAGGCGCTGCCAGGGCTCCATCTGCCGCTGGTCCGACTTCTTCGGGATCTGCCGGTCGTAGTCGAGATGCACCGCCGGGTGTACCGCGTAGGGCGCGAAGGTCGTCGTGTCGAGCCGCGGCGGGGCGCCGCTCGCCAGCGCCGCGAGGTGGGATTCGGCGTCCTCGCCGACACACGACACAAGCCCGACGCCGGTAATGACGACCTCGCGCATCATCCGGCCGCCGCGAGAAGCCCGATCCGCCGCGCCTGCTCGCGCATCGCCGCCGCCATCCCGTCCGGGAAGGGCATGGTCTTGAAGCGCAGCGAGGCGTCGCAGATGCGTTTGCCGGCGACCGCGATCGCCGCCTTCGTCACCGCGTAGCCCGAGCCCTCGTGCTCGAGCTCGGCCGTGATCGCAAGCTCGGAGCGCGGGCCGACGAAGGTCCGGAAGCGCGCCTTGTCGACCGCCATTAGGAACGGCATGTGGCTGAAATCCATGAGGCCGAGCACGAGATAGCCCGAGGCCTGGGCCATGGTCTCGGTGAGAAGGACGCCCGGCATCAGCGGGTGCCCGGGGAAATGGCCCTCGAAGATCGGGCTCTCATCGGGCACGACCGAGCGCGCCTCGATGCGCTTCCCGGTGCGGTCGAGCGACACGACGCGGTCGATCATTTCGAAGTATTCGAGGCGCATGCGGCTGGGCAAATAGCGCGTGGCGAAGCGCGAGGTCGGGGCGGCACGCCGCCCCAAGTCGAGAGACCTTATTCGCTATTCGCCATTCGCTCTTCCCTTACGCGTTCTTCGCAGCGACGAGCGCGTCGATCCGCGCCACCAGGTTCTTCAGCACGAAATACTCCTCGGCCGGGACTTTGCCTTCGTTGACCTCCTGGGTCCATTGCTCCAGCGGCAGCTTGATGGCGAAGGCCTTGTCGATCGCGAAGGCGATATCCAGGAAGGCGAGCGAATCGATGCCGAGATCGTCGATCGCGTGGGCGTCGGGCGTGATCTGCTCGCGCGGAATGTCCGCCGTCTCGGAGATGATGTTGGCGACGGTCTCGAAGGTGGACGACATCTCTCGTCGCTCTCCCGAACATTCATGCAATCGTGGCGCGATGCTGCCGGGCGCGACAGCCCTGCCCCCCCGGTCGCCTCCGCTTGTGGATAGCCCTGATGGAACCGCACCCCTTACACGACGGGGGTGAGGGCGGCAACAGGGCTCCTGACGCGCGCCGCCCCTCGGGCGAGCCGAGGCCGGGCGGCCGGTTTCGGGGCATTTGCCCCGTCCGGCCCCCGGAGGAGCAGCCGGCGCGGCGCTACGCGCCGGCCCTACGCCGCGAGCTGACGCAGCACGTATTGCAGGATGCCGCCGTTGCGGAAGTATTCGAGCTCGTCGAGCGTATCGATGCGGCAGACGAGCGGCACCTCCTGGACCTTGCCGTCCGACGAGGTGATCTCGGCGGTGAGCTTCTGTCGCGGCTTCAGCTCGCCGGCGATGCCGCGCAGCGTCACCGTCTCGTCGCCCTTGAGGCCGAGCGAGGCCCACGAGGTCTCGCCGACGAAGACGAGCGGCATCACGCCCATGCCGACGAGATTCGAGCGGTGGATGCGCTCGAAGCTCTCGGCGACGACGGCCCGGATGCCAAGCAGGTTCGTGCCCTTGGCGGCCCAATCGCGGGACGAGCCGGTGCCGTACTCCTTGCCGGCGAAGACGACGAGGGGAACGCCCTCCTCCTTGTACTTCATGGCGGCGTCGAAGATGAACATCTGCTGCCCGTCCGGCCAGTGGATGGCGTAGCCGCCCTCGACGACGTTGCCGTTGGCGTCCTTTACCATCTGGTTCTTGATGCGGATGTTCGCGAAGGTGCCGCGCTCCATGATCTCATGGTTGCCGCGGCGGGTGCCGTACTGGTTGAACTCGCTGACCGGAACCTGGCGCTCGAGCAGGTACTTGCCGGCCGGCGAGGTCGCCCGGATGTTGCCGGCGGGCGAGATGTGGTCGGTCGTGATCGAGTCGCCGAAGAGACCAAGGATGCGGGCATTGACGATGTCGGTGAGCGGCTTCGGGTCCTTGGTCATGCCCTCGAAATAGGGCGGGTTCTGCACGTAGGTCGAGCCGAGCGGCCACTCATAGGTGAGCCCGGTCGCGACCGGGATGCCCTTCCAGTTGCTGTCCCCGGTGAAGACGTCCGAATAGCGCCGCTTGAACAGCTCGCCGGTGATGGTGCGCTCGATGAAGTGCTGGATCTCGGTGTTCGTCGGCCAGATGTCCTTGAGGTAGACGGGCTTGCCGTCGCCGCCGGTGCCGAGCGGCTCCTTGACGAGGTCCACGAGGAGCGAGCCGGCGAGCGCGTAGGCGACGACGAGCGGCGGCGAGGCGAGGTAGTTGGCGCGCACGTCGGGGTTCACCCGGCCCTCGAAGTTGCGGTTGCCCGACAGCACCGCGCCGGCGACGATGTCGTTGTCGTTGATCGCCTTCGACACCGGCTCCGGCAGCGGCCCCGAGTTGCCGATGCAGGTCGTGCAGCCGAAGCCGACGAGGTTGAAGCCGAGCGCGTCGAGATCGTCCTGCAGCCCGGCCTTCTCGAGGTACTCGGCCACGACCTGGCTTCCCGGCGCGAGCGAGGTCTTGACCCAGGGCTTGGTGCGCAGGCCCTTCGCCACCGCGTTGCGGGCCAAAAGCCCGGCGCCGATCATGACGCTCGGGTTCGAGGTGTTGGTGCACGACGTGATCGCCGCGATGACGACGTCGCCGTGGCCGAGGTCGAAGTTCGCGCCCTCGACCGGGAAGCGCTTGCCGACCTCGCCGCCTTTGCGGAACTCGGTGTCCATCGCCTTGGTGAAGCCGGCCTTCGTGTCGGCAAGCGTGACCCGGTCCTGGGGGCGCTTCGGGCCGGCAAGCGAAGGCTGCACCTCGTCGAGGTTCAGCTCGAGCGTGTCGGTGAACACCGGGTCCGGCGTGTCCTCGGTCCGGAACATCCCCTGCGCCTTGGCATAAGCCTCGACGAGCGCGACGCGGTCGTCGGTCCGGCCGGTGACGCGCAGGAACTCGATCGTCCTCTGGTCGATCGGGAAGAAGCCGCAGGTGGCGCCGTATTCCGGCGCCATGTTGCCGATGGTGGCGCGATCGGCGACCGTCATGTCGGCGAGGCCGGTGCCGTAGAACTCGACGAACTTGCCGACGACGCCCTTCTTGCGCAGCATCTGCGTGACCGTCAGCACGAGATCGGTCGCGGTGACGCCCTCGCGCAGGCGGCCGGTCAGCTTGAAGCCGACGACCTCGGGGATCAGCATCGAGATCGGCTGGCCGAGCATCACCGCCTCGGCCTCGATGCCGCCAACGCCCCAGCCGAGCACCGCGAGCCCGTTCACCATCGTGGTGTGCGAATCGGTGCCGACGAGCGTGTCCGGATAGGCGTACTCGATCGGCTCGGCCTCGGTCTTGCGGCTCCACACGGTCTGCGACAGGAATTCGAGATTGACCTGGTGGCAGATGCCGGTGCCCGGCGGCACGACGGAGAAGTTGTTGAAGGCCGTCTGGCCCCATTTCAGGAACCGGTAGCGCTCGGCGTTGCGCCGGTATTCGATCTCGACGTTCTTGGCGAACGCCTGCGGCGTGCCGAACTCGTCGACGATGACCGAGTGGTCGATGACGAGATCGACCGGGACGAGCGGGTTGATCTTGCGCGGGTCGCCGCCGAGATTCTTCATCGCGTCGCGCATGGCGGCAAGGTCGACGACGGCCGGCACGCCGGTGAAGTCCTGCATCAGCACGCGCGCCGGACGGAAGGCGATCTCCTTCTCGGCCTTGCCCTTGTTGTCGATCCAGGCCGCGACCGCCTCGATGTCGGCCTTGGTGACGGTGCGGCCGTCCTCGTAGCGCAGCAGGTTCTCGAGCAGCACCTTCATGGCAAACGGCAGCCGCGAGACGTCGGGCAGGCCGTTCTTCTCGGCGTCGAGGAGCGAATACATGGTGTACGACTTGTCCCCGACCAAGAGGGACGTGCAGCTTTTGAAACTGTCGAGCGTTGCCACGGCGGTGTCCTCGCGAGCGGGTGAACGAACAAGGTCCGGCCGAAGCGCGGAATGCGCGCGCCGCCCCGGGGGTGCCCGGACGTTTCGATGCGCGCGGGACGGTTTGGACGTCGGGTAGCGCGCGGCGCAGCCGGGCGCGGTATAGATCATTTCGAAGGCGCCCGCTACACGGGTCCGGGCTGTTGCGATTTGCGCTTGCCGCAGGGGGCCGCCGGGTGCGGATCGCCGTCGAGAACCTCGCCTGCCGCCGCTCCGGGCGGCTCGTTTTCGAGGGCCTGTCGTTCGCGCTCGACGAAGGGCAGGCGCTCGTCGTCACCGGCCGCAACGGCGCCGGCAAGTCGAGCCTGCTCGGCATCCTCGCCGGCCAGCTGCGGCCGGACGCGGGTACGGTCCGGGCCGACGGCATCGGCGAGCGGCCGCTCGCGGAGGCGCTCCATCTCGTCGGCCATCGCGACGCCCTCAAAGGGGCGCTGACCGCGGCCGAGAACCTCGCCTTCGCCCGCGACCTTCTCGGCGAGGAGGCGGCGACGCCCGGCGAGGCGCTCGAGGCGGTGGGACTCGCGCACGCGGCGCGCCTTCCCGTCGCCTATCTCTCGGCCGGCCAGCGCCGGCGCGTGGCGCTCGCCCGCCTCTTCGTCGCGCGCCGCCCCTTGTGGCTCCTCGACGAGCCGACCGCGGCGCTCGACGCCGCCGCGCAAGAGACGCTCGCCGGGCTGATGCGGACGCATCTCGCCGGAGGGGGCCTCATCGTCGCCGCGACGCACGCCGCGCTGCCCATCGCGGGTGCGCGCGAGCTGAGGATCGAGCGGACTCCCCACAAGGGGGAGGGGAAATGACCCGCGCCTTCCTCGCGCTCGTCGCTCGCGATCTCAGGCTCGCGGCCCGGGTCGGCGGGTCGGGCGCGCTCGGGCTCGTCTTCTTCCTGATGATCGTCACCATCGTGCCGTTCGCGCTCGGGCCCGATCTCAACCTCCTCGCCCGGATCGGGCCGGCGGTGCTGTGGCTTTCGGCCGTGCTCGCGACCCTCATCGGCCTCGACCGGCTGTTCCAGGCCGACGAGGAGGACGGCTCGCTCGACCTTCTGCGCCAGAGCCCGCTGCCGCTCGAGCTCGTCGTCCTGGCGAAGGCGGTCGCCCATTGGCTGACGACCGGGCTGCCGCTCGCCCTCGCCTCGCCGCTGTTCGGCCTCCTCGTCGCGCTGACGCCGCCCGGCATGGCCGCGATGGTTGCGACGCTCCTCGTCGGCACGCCGGCCCTGACCTTCATCGGCGCGACCGGCGCCGCTCTCACGAGCGGCATCCGCCGCGGCGGGCTGATCCTTGCGATCCTCGTCGTGCCGCTGATGGTTCCGACCTTGATCTTCGGGGTCTCGGCCGCGAACGCGGCGCTCGGCGGCACCGTGCCCTTTGCGACGCCCTTCCTGATCCTCGCGGCGCTGTCGCTCGCCGCCGCCGTCATCGGCACCGCCGGAGCCGCCGCCGCGCTCAGATGGGGGGAGTAGGACTCCAACCTCTCCCGTTCGGCTACCAGATTGGCCACCCCCCTTCGTCATGCCCGGGCTTGGCCCGGGCATCCACGACTTTGCCCTGGTTGGGTCGAGCTCATGTCGGGTCTCCTCGCGCGTGTGGACGCAAAGGCGTGGATGGCCGGGCCGAGCCCGGCCATGACGGTGGAAGGAGCGGCAAGGATCTTGGGAAAAATTGTAGAAAATAGTCCTTGACATGTATTCCCATCAGTGTTCATCTGCCGGCACTCCCCTCCGGCGAGGAGCCGCGTGCGCACCGGGTCATGCAGGCGGAGGGGAGGCGGTCCCGCGGCGGGCGCTCGGTGGCGTCCGACTCGGGCGGCCGC
>JAJKJG010000269.1 GCA_021154065.1 Methylobacterium sp. | reverse complement strand
CGCGAGGGCGCCTGCACGAGACCGGCCAGCACCGCGGCTTCCGCGAGCGTCACGTCCTTGGCGGGCTTGGCGAAGTAGCGCTGCGCCGCCGCCTCGACCCCATAGGCGCCCGCGCCGAAATAGACCCGGTTCAGGTACAGTTCGAGGATCTGATCCTTGGTGAATTTGCGCTCCAGCCACAGCGCCAGGATCGCCTCCTGGATTTTTCGGGAGGCGGTGCGCTCCTGGGTCAAAAAAGGTTCTTGGCGAGCTGCTGCGTCAGCGTCGAGCCGCCCTGCGCTACGCCCCGGTGGGTCAGGTTGCGCACGAGGGCGCGCGAGACGCCGACGACGTCGATGCCGAAGTGATCGTAGAAGCGGCGGTCCTCGATGGCGACGAACGCCTTGGGGAGATGCGGCGGCAGTTCCTTGAGCGCGACCGTGCGCCCGCCGGTCTCGCCGCGGTTGGCGAGGAGCGTGCCGTCGCTCGCCAGAATGGCGATGTTGGGCGGCCGCTTCGGCACGGCGAGCTGGTCGATCGGCGGCAGTTGCGCGGCGTGATAGGCGATGACGCCGGCGAGCCCGATCGAAGCCCAGAGGCCGAGCACGAGCATGCCGTAGACCAGGCGTCCGGTCGGCGAGCGGCGACGCTTGCGCGCCTTGGGGCGGCGCGGCTCCGGCGTGCCGGCGTTGCGCGCTGGGCGGTCGTCGCCCCCGCGCGCACGACGCTTCGCTTTCGGCATGTCACCCCCGGCCCGATCCTCGCGCGACAGGCGCAGGTCGAGCGTCGACGCATCTCCGCGCACGTCGAAGACCGGCTCGCGCCGGCCGCGTCCGTCCGCCATTCCGCACCACCCCCGCTTCTTGCGGCCGGATCGGTCCGGCCGAAGCCGCCGCAGGGGCATGCTAAATATGGCGGTTTAACGGGCGCTTAAGGCTGGAGGCCAGGGGACCGGCGCACAGGCGCGGGCGCCGCCGCGATACGGCTCTGCGGGGAGCGGGCCTACTCGGCCGCGCTCGGCGCGGCGCGCCGATTGTCGTTTTCCGCGATCGCGCGGACGCGTTCGAGATCGGCGACGAACTCCGCGTAGGCGCGCCGCTTCGTCTCGTCGTCGGGCAGGCGCAGGAGGTAGGAGGGGTGGACGGTGATGTAGCCCGCGAACCGGTTTGAGAACTGCGCCGGGCCGCGCGCGCGGGTGATCGGGATCTGCTTGCCGGCGAGCGCCAGCACGGCGGTCGCGCCGAGCGCCACGACGATGGCGGGGCGGACGAGGTCCAACTCCTTCATCAGCCACGGGCGGTAATGCTTGACCTCGCCGGCGGTCGGCTTGGAATGGATGCGGCGAAGGCCGCGCTGCTCGAATTTGAAGTGTTTCACCGCGTTCGTGAGGTAAAGCTCGCCCCGGTCGAGGCCGGCGTCCCGGAGCGCGCGGTCGAGCAGCTTTCCGGCCGGACCGACGAAGGGGCGGCCTTGCAGATCCTCCTGATCGCCCGGCTGTTCGCCGACCAGAACGATGCGCGCATGTTCCGGTCCTTCGCCGAAAACGGCCTGGGTCGCGCCGGGCACGAGCGGCCCCGCCTCGCGGATGATCCGGTTCAGTTCGTCCAACGACGTCGGCTCGGCGTCGCCCATGGCGCGCAGCGCGGCCTCGGGCGTGCGTTTCGTCGGCATGGTGGCCTCCTGCTCCAGCATCTTTCCAACGCGCGAGGACGCGGTCCGGACGAGGTGCGGGATGGCCGCGGCCTCCGGCAGGTTGCGCCAGTACTTTTTGGGCATATGCGCGCGCATCAAGTCGGGGTTCGTCCGGGCAGGATTGAACGTGCTCTCGTAGTAATCGCGCCAGCCGGCCTCGAACGCATCGCTCGCCGGCGCGTCGGCGGGGCGACCCAGCGGTCCGAACGTCAGACGCTCGCGATCCCAATGCGCCGACCCGACCGGGGTCAGAATCGACCAGACGAGCGCCCGGAAGCGCTCGACGAAAAACGGGGCGGCGGCTTCCAGAATGAAATGATCCGGCTCGAACCAGGCGACAAAGCGCTCCGCGCCGGCCTCGTCCAGGCGGCGGAAGCGCAGGAAGGCGTGCATCTTGTGGATGTCGCGCCGGACCGACCGGCGCATGAGGTCGAGGCGATGCACGAGCGGATCGCTCGCGACGTCGGGCAGGCCGCGCTCCCCGTGCAGCACGCGCCAGATCAAGGCGTAGAGCAGCGCGTAGCGCTCCGGGTCGCGGTGCGGCACGGCCTCGTCGATGCAGTCGCGGACGGCGCGGGGAAGCAGGAGCGGCGGCGGCGGCGCGCTTCCCTCTTTCTCTGGGAGAGGGACGTTCTCCTCCCACGGGAGAGGCACAGGTGCGCCCTCCGCCGTCCACACGACCTGATCGGGCGCGACGCCCGCGGCCACAAGCGCCCGCGCGGCCTGGCGAAAGCCGTCGAGATCGGCGCCCTCGCGCAGGCTGACGCGGCGGAGCGTCATCCGAACAGGCTCAACTGCTCGGGTTTGTCCGTCACATGCCGGCGCAGATCGAGACGGTCGATCAGCCGCGTCGGGCGGTAGTCCGCCGCGATCAGGAACGGGCGCGCCCGCTTCAGTCCGGAGGTGAGCCGCGCCACGTCGTCGAGGCGAAGGCGCACGTGCCGGCGTGTCGCGATGATCTTGTCGACCGCGCGCGCCGAGGCCCGGCACCCGCAGGAGCATCTCGCGGCTTCCCATGTTGACGTCCACCGGAAAGCGGTCGCGGTGCTTGAGCGCCCAGGCGAGCTTGGGGTCGATATCGAGGTCGAGCATCTCGTTTACGGCTCCGGCCGCGACCTCGTCCACGGTGAAGCCGTAACGGCGCAAGAGCTAGTCGGCTTAATAAAGCCGGTTCTCGCGCTGCAAGGGCGGTGAATGCAGCGGCAGGATGCGGCTGGCGTCCGGGATCGGACTGAACGCGGAGTAATAAACCCGCTTGAGATCATAGGCCTCATAGAGCGCCGCGCTGGAGCGCAGCACGGCTTCGTCGGTGGCGTCGTCGGCCCCGACGATCACTTGCGTGCTCTGCCCGGCCGGCGCGAACCGGCGGCGCTCGGCCTTGGCCTCGTCGATGCGCTCGCGCATTTGGCCCATGGCGGATCGAATCGACGCGCCATCCTTCTCGGGCGCCAAGCGCTCCAGGCTTTGCACGGTCGGCAATTCCAGGTTGATCGACAGGCGGTCGGCCCACAATCCAGCTGCTCGATCAGCCAGGGACTCGCCTCCGGGATGGACTTGAGGTGGATGTAGCCCTGAAACCCGTGGTCGCGGCGCAGCTTTTTCGCGGCCAGGATCAATTGCTCCATGGTGTAATCGGGCGAGCGGACGATCCCGGAGGAGAGGAACAGGCCCTCGATGTAGTTGCGCTTGTAGAACTCGACCGTAAGGGTGACGATTTCCTCGACCGCGAAGCGCGCTCGGGCGACGTTCGAGGAGCGCCGGTTGACGCAATAGGCGCAATCGAACAGGCAGTAGTTCGTCAGCAGGATTTTCAGCAGCGACACGCAGCGCCCGTCGGGCGTGTAGGCGTGGCAAATGCCGTTCGAGGTCGAGCCAAGCCCGTTCTGGCCCGCCGCCCGTTTCGGCGCGCCCGACGAGGCGCAGGACGCATCGTACTTGGCGGCGTCGGCCAGAATGCGCAGCTTTTTGGCGAGCTTTTCGTCCATCGGGAGCAAACGCGTGAGTTTATGATTTGTTCTCATATAGGGCGAGGACGTCTTGATGGCAGCTCGAAGGCGGCATGCCGCATGGAAAAGCGGACTCGGTCTCGTTTGAAAAAACTCGGCGCGCTTCGGCGGGTTTAGCTTTTTTCGTCGATGACGCTCCGGGCCAGGCCGTAGTTGAACCCCGCCCGCACCAGCGCCGCCAGGTCCTTGTCGCGGTAGGCCGCGCGGTCGCGGGTTCGGTAGGGGCCCAAACGACGCCGGCGGGCCAAAGCCTTCGCGGCGGCGCGCTCATCCGCGTCCGTATCGCCCGCCAGCGCAGCCGCGGCGACCTCGCGCTCTACGCCTTTGGCGGCGAGCTTCGCCACGATGAGCCGCGCCGAACCGCCGCGCCGACGCAGCGACGCCGTGCGCGCCTCCGCGTAGCGCCTGTCGTCCACGAGACCGCTTGCAACGATGAGCCGCACGACGTCGTCCACGAGAGGGAGGAAGGGCTCCGGCTCCTCCTCGCGCAGCCGGCAGCGCCGCTCGACCTTGCGCGTGAGAACGCGACGCAAGTTGTCCGCCGAGGACGCGAAGCGTTCGAGGTAGGCGAGCGCCGCCCGCTCGACGTAAGCCGCGGTGACTTTGCCGGGCGGGCGCGCCGCCCGGCGCTGCTGCGGATCATCGGATGTCATGGGTCAGTCCGGGACGACGCGTTCGTCATGCGCCACGTTTTGCGAGCCTTCATCCTCACGCAGGCCGAACGCGATAACCAAAGCGCAAGCGACGCACCCCGCCGATGCAACGATCGGACCCCTTTATGGTTCTAGGAACGACGGGTTCGGGGTACGAGCGTAACGACGTGGTGGCGAAATTTCTCCGAAACCTGCGCAAGCGGGAATGGCGCCTCGGTCTCGGCGCGCTCATCCTGGCGCTCGGCACGACGCTCGCGGCGTTCGGCTACTACTATTTTGCCTCGCCGACCCCGTTCACGGTGGCGGTCGGCCCGCGCGATGGCGTCGAGGCCCGTCTCATGGGTGCATTTGCCGAATCTCTGGTCGAGCATAAAAAGGATGTTCGCCTCACCCTCGTTCCGTTCGACGACGTGCGACAGAGCGCAGAGGCGCTGCAGCAGAAAAAGGTCGATCTCGCGATCGTCCGGCCGGACGTGTTCCTGCCGGACAACGGCCTGACGCTCTCCATCCTGCGGGAGGAAGCCGTCCTCGTTTTCGCCCCAAGCGCCAATAAGATCAAGGACATATCCGATCTGGCGAAAAAGCGGCTCGGCGTCGTGACGCACCACGAAGCCGACCTTCCGGTTCTAACAACCATCCTCGCCCACTACGATCTTGATCCACCTAACATCACGCTTGTGTCCCTCGGGACCAACGAGGTCGAGGCGGCTTTCACGGCGAAAACGGTCGACGCCCTCGCCTTCGTCGCCGCTCCGGTCGGGCAGGAGGCCGCCCGCCTTGTCCAGATCATGCTGAAAGTCTCGAACCGAAACGTGACGGTCGTCCCGGTCAAGGAGGTGGAAGCGCTCGCTCTCAAGACGCCGGCCCTGACCTCCATGACCGTCCCGGCCGGAAGCCTGAGCGGCCGCCCCGAATTGCCCGACGACGATCTCAAAACCGTCGGCGTATCCTACCGGCTGATGGCGCGTTCCGGCCTCGACCGCAGCCCCATCTCCAAAATCACGCAGTATCTGTTCCAGATGCGCTCGCGCATCGCGCGGGCGACGATCTCGGTCAACCTCATGAAGGCGCCCGACAACGACACCATCACCAGCGCAGCCTTGCCGAACCACCCCGGCGCGGTCGACTACTTCAACCGCGAGCAGGAAACCTTCATGGACCGGTACGGGGATTGGCTGTGGCTTGTGCTGTTCGCGGGCGGCGGCGTCAGTTCAGCTTTGGCCTGGATCGCGCAATTCTTCGCGCGCAAGCGACGGGAGCTTGTGGACGAAGTGCTGGACCGCCTGACTTGCATCCTGTCGGAGGCGCGCCAGGCCAAAACCGCGGCCGACATCGACGCCCTTCATGCAGAACTCGACAACCTCGTCACGCACGCGATCCGTTACGCGCGCCGCCACACGACCAACACGCGCGCTATGAGCGCACTGATCCTCGCCATCGACTCTGCGCGGGCCGCGATCGCCGATCGTCGGCGCGACGTTCTCGGGCAGACGACGTTCCCTGGAGAAGAGGGTCTGGAAAGCTCGTCGAAGATGGCCGCCGTCGCGCGCTTCGCCGCCGAGTGAAGCGGATGCAATAACGCGATTGCCCTGGAGCCACGCACACCTGCGGCGCGCACCGCATAGGCTCAGCCATTCTACGAGTCGGAACGCGCCGCGATCGTATTCGGGGCGGCGCTCGGCGGCTCGACTTTTCCCTTCCGCTGAAGCTGCAAGGCCACAAACCAGCACAGCGCCGCCCAGGCGGCGCCGCCGCACCAGCCGGCGAGCACGTCGCTCGGCCAATGCACTCCCAGATAGATCCGACTGAGCCCAACCATCAGGGTCAGCGCAACGGCGAAGCCGAGCACGAAGGCTTTGACGCGCCGGCGCGCATTGGCCCGCGCCAGCAGCGCGCCGAGGGTCAGGTAGGTCGTGGCCGACAGCATGGCGTGCCCGCTCGGGAAACTCGCCGTATAGACCCGCACTTCATGGGGAACGAGTGCGGGGCGCGGGCGCTCGAACCCGATCTTGAGGCCGGCGCTGAGCAGCATCCCGCCCCCGATGGCGGCAAGAACCAGGAGCGCCGTCCCGCGCTTCCCGATCATCAAAAGGTAGACGAGCACGCCCAGCGTTGCGATCGTCAACACGAAATGTCCGCCAAGCCCGGTTATGTCCCGCGCCACCTCCTCAAGCCACGATGGCCCGATCGGATCGGCGAAGTTCGACGGGTTGCGCAGGCTGAGCAGGATCGTGCGGTCGAAGCTCTCGGTGTCGCCTTCGACTACCTCGCCGGCGATGCTGACGAACGCCCATGCAGACAGGCTGAAGGCCGCCAGGGAGAGGAGCGGCCCGATCTCGTTCAGCCGGAACCGGAACCACAGGCGCGCGGCGTGATCGAGGATGAGCCGGAAGGCGCCCTGTCGTGCGGCCGGCTTCATGTCTGCGAACCGAGCCTCCCGACGTAATGCCTAACTGGAACGTGCGAGACCGGCTAACGTTTCAAGCCTCCGGTCAACGCGCCCGCCGCGGCCGGAACGGCGCCGCCGCCCGCGTCGAGCGTCCAGCGCGAAGCCTCGACCACGCTCGTCCCGATCATCGTCTGCACCGAAATGCGCAAGGGCGCCAGGACCTGCGTCCCCTCCACGGGCGCGAGCCAGACCGACATCACCCGGTTGTCCTGCATGTACTTGGTGCCGGGGCGTTGCGTGCGGTGGCCCGCGATCGGCACGTAGCGCGCGTTGCAGACGAGGACGGGG
>JAJKJG010000268.1 GCA_021154065.1 Methylobacterium sp. | reverse complement strand
TTCCTCCGGCGTCGGCTCGCGGCCGATCTCGTGCAGCATCTGGCGCGAGGTGCGCACGATCTTGTTGATCGTCTCGATCATGTGCACCGGGATGCGGATGGTGCGGGCCTGGTCGGCGATCGAGCGGGTGATCGCCTGGCGGATCCACCACGTCGCGTAGGTCGAGAACTTGTACCCTCTGCGGTACTCGAACTTGTCGACCGCCTTCATCAGGCCGATGTTGCCCTCCTGGATGAGGTCGAGGAACTGCAGGCCGCGGTTGGTGTATTTCTTGGCGATCGAGATGACGAGGCGAAGATTGGCCTCGATCATCTCCTTCTTGGCCTGGCGCGCCTCGCGCTCGCCCTTCTGGACCATCGAGACGATCTTGCGGAACTCCTGGATCTCGAGCCCGGTCTCGGAGGCGAGGTTGTGGATCTGCTCGCGCAGCTCGTGGATGTTGGCCTTGCCGCGGCCGACGAAGTCCTTCCAGCCCTTGGCGCCGAGCTTGCCGACGCGCAAGAGCCATTTCGGGTCGAGCTCCCAGCCCTGGTAGTGGCGCAGGAACTCGTCGCGCGAGACGCCGTACGACTCGGCGAGCCGCATCAGCCGGCCCTCATGCGAGATCAGGCGCTTGTTGATGTCGTAGAGCTGCTCGACCAGCGCCTCGATGCGATTGGCGTTGAGCGACAGGCTTTTCACGTCGCGGACGATCTCTTCCTTGAGCTTCTTGTATTTGCGCTCCTGGGCCGGGGTCAGCTGCTTGTTCTGCATGCGCAGATCGACGTGCTCGACCTGCAGCCGGCGCAGCTTCTTGTAGTTGTCGGCGATCGAATCGAAGGTCTCCAGCACCTTCGGCTTCAGCTCGGCCTCCATTGCCGACAGCGAGACGTTGTTCTCGAGGTCGTCGTCCTCGAGGTCCTCGGGCGGGGGCGGCGGCGCCTCCTCCCCGTCCTCAAGCTCGACGCCGAAGCGTGACGGCGCGGCCGGCGCCGGAGCGGCGGCGACCGGCGGCACCGGCGGCATCGGCAGGCCGGCGCCGTTGCCGTTCGGCGCCGCCTCGACTTTCGGCGCGCCCTTGCCGTCGGGGCCGGCATAGGTCGCCTCGAGGTCGATGATGTCGCGCAGGAGCACGCGGCCCTCGACGAGCTCGTCGCGCCAGATGATGATCGCCTGGAAGGTCAGCGGGCTCTCGCACAGGCCGGCGATCATCGCCTCGCGGCCGGCCTCGATGCGCTTCGCGATCGCGATCTCGCCCTCGCGCGAGAGCAGCTCGACCGAGCCCATCTCGCGCAGGTACATGCGCACCGGATCGTCGGTGCGGTCGGTCGGCTCCTTGGTCGCGGTCTCGCGGATCGCCACCGCCCGCGGCGGCGCCTGCTCGACGACCTCGCCGCCTTCGCCCTCGTCGTCGTCGCCGCCGGCATCGCCCTCGGCGGCGCCCGAGGTGCGGCCCTCCTCGGCCTCCTCGGCCTCGACGACGTTGATGCCCATCTCGGAAAGCTGGCCGAGCACGTCCTCGATCTGCTCGGAGGTGAACTCCTCGGACGGCAGCACCTGGTTCAATTCGTCATAGGTGACGTAACCGCGCTTCTTGGCGAGCTTGATCATGCGCTTGACGGCGGCATCGGTCAGATCGAGCAGCGGGCCGTCCGATTTCGGCAGCGCCTCGGTATCGCCTTCGGTGTCTTCGCGTTCGGTCGCCTTCGTCGCCATGCCGCCTGTCTCTATGTTGCGCCTGCGGCCCTTGCCGCCGCCGCGGGACGCGGAAAAGGCGGCGAGGCTTTCGGGCCCGGCCACCCTGTCAATGCTTCAACCGATCCAACAGTGAGTCGCGTTGACTTACTGTAAACCATCCCGCCGATGGCTCGCTTAGCACAGCCTTTGGGGCGGATCGAAGCCCGCCCGCCAGAATTCTCGTTCAGGGGCCGCCGGCCCCTGCCCGACCGACGATCTCCTCGGCATCGGCCTCGGCGCCGGCGACCGACGAGAGCTGGTTCTGGACCTCGCGCAGCCAGGCGAGATTGGCCTCGCTCTCCTCCTCGGCGAGCGCCCGCTCGGCCGCCCGAAGCTCGCTATGTAGCGTCCGCGCCCGCCGATGCAAGATGAACGCTTGCCGCAAGGCGTCGGTAAGCCGCAGCGGATCGGCATGCGGATCGAGCGCCCAGCGGTCGCCGGACCCGACCCGGGCGGCAAGCTCGGCCGCCGCCTCGCCGAGCCCGGCCCGGGCTAGGCGCGCTGCGAGGATCGCCGGATCGCCGCCCTCGCCGCCCGCCGCGCAATCGAGCAGGACGCCGCGGACGGCCTTCGCGTCGCGGCCGGCCAGGTCGAGCTCGCTCAGGATCTCGGCGTGCTCATGCAGGAGTTCCGGATGCGCCGACAAGACGCTGAGGATGAAGGCTTCCCTCGACGACGACGCCGACCCGCCGAGGAACAGCGCGCTCTTTGCCAGAAGCGGGCTCGCGCGCAGCGCCGCCGGCCGGCCGGCCTGGTGGCGCTCGCCGGCCGACGACCATTGGCCGCGGTTGCCGGCCCGGTCGCCACCGCCGAAATCGCGTCGGAACGGGCGCCGCTCGGCCTCGCGGATCGCCGCCAGCCGCGCGTCGATGTTGTCGCGGTAGTAGCGCCGCAGGGTCTCGTCGCGGATCGCGCCGAGCGCCTGGCGCAGGCGCTGCTCGAGCGCTGCGCGGCGCTCGGGAGTGTCGAGCGGGCCGGCCTCGGTCTCGCGGGCCCAGAGCAGGTCGACGAGCGGCCGGGCCGCGTTCAGCACCCGCTCGACGGCGGACGGGCCGCCCGCGCGCAAGAGGTCGTCCGGGTCCTGCCCGTCGGGCAGGAGCGCGAAGCGCAGCGATTTGCCGGCCGTGAGGTTCGGCATTGCGAGGTCGATCGCCCGGTAGGCGGCGCGGCGCCCGGCCTTGTCGCCGTCGAAGCACAGGACCGGCTCGTCGGCGAAGCGCCACAGAAGCGCGAGTTGGTCCTCGGTCAGCGCCGTGCCGAGCGGCGCGACGGCGTTGGCAAACCCCGCCATCGTCATCGCGATGACGTCGACATAGCCCTCGACGGCGACGATCGTGCCGCGCTCGTGCGCCGGCCCGCGCGCCTGGTGCAGATTGTAGAGCAGCCGGCCCTTGTTGAAGAGCGGCGTGTCCGGCGAGTTGAGGTATTTCGCCGGCACGTCGGCGCTCATGGCGCGCCCGCCGAAGGCGACGATGCGGCCGCGCCCGTCGCCGATCGGGAAGATCACCCGGTCGCGGAAGCGGTCGAAGGGCACCGACACGTCCTCGCCCGAGACCAGGAGCCCGAGCTCGACCATGACCTCGGCCGCGACGCCCTTGCCGGCGAGGTGGTCGCGGAGCGCATAGCGCTCGGGCGAGGCGTAGCCGATGCGGAACCGGCGCTGGATGTCGCCGGAAAGGCCGCGGCGGGCAAGATAATCGCGCGCCGCGGCGCCGGCCCGCGCCTGGAGCTGCGCCTCGAAATAGGCAGCAGCGAGCTCCATCACCTCGTGCAGCGATTTGCGCCGGCTCTCGGCCTCGCTCGCCTCGCGCGAGATCGCCGGCAGCGCCACCCCGGCCTCGGCCGCAAGCCGCTCGACCGCCTCCGGGAACGAGACCCCTTCCGTTTCCATGACGAAGGTGAAGATGTCGCCGTGCTTGCCGGACGAGAAGCAGTGGTAGAACCCCTTTTGGTCGTTGATGGTGAAGCTCGGCGTCTTCTCGGCGTTGAACGGCGACAGCCCCTTCCACTCGCGCCCCGCCCTCTTCAGACGCACCTTGCGCCCCACCACCGCCGACACCGGCAGGCGGACGCGAATCTCGTCGAGGATTTCGGACGGGTAGCGCAATGGGAGCCTCGGGTGCTCGCTAGCGGAGTCGCGGGGTAATGCCCATTCAGGGCGCGGAACGGAGGCGGAACATAGGAGCGAACTGCCGGGAATGCACGCTATTCACACCGACGAGGGCCGCCGCTCTCAGAACGCGGCGGCTTTCGAGACCGCTCGTCCTGCTCGACCCAAGTCGTGAGCAAATAGGTGGACATGGCTCCGGCCAGGTTCACGACTAACTGAGCGTGCCGGGGTCGCGGCCGTACGGGCCTACCTCCCTGCCCGTACGAGTCCCGAGCCGGCTCCGAATGATCCGAGGTAATTTACGCGAAAGACGCGCCTAAATCCCAAAACACTGCACTACTCAGCCGCCGCTGCCCTCCCCCACATCTGCGCATAGACGCCGCCGCGCCCGAGCAGTCGGCGGTGGGTGCCGGCCTCGACGATGCGCCCCGCCGCCAGCGCGAAGATGCGGTCGCAATGGACCACCGATTCGAGCCGGTGCGTGACGAGAACGATCGTGCGCCTGCCGCGGAGCGCGAAGAGCGTGTCGACGAGGTGCCGCTCGTGCTCGGGGTCGAGCGCGCTCGTCGGCTCGTCGAGGATGAGGAACGGCGCCCGGCTCAGGAGCGCCCGGGCGATGGCGATGCGCTGGCGCTGGCCGCCGGAAAGGTTCTGCCCGCCCTCGGCGAGAATGGTTTCGTAGACTTCGGGCTGCTCGGCGATGAACGCCGCGGCGCCTGCGAGCCGCGCCGCCTCGGCGATCTCGGCCCGGCTCGCGCCCGGCCGGCCATAGCCGATGTTCTCGCGGATTGTCGCCGGCAGGATGATGCTGTCCTGCCCGACGAGCGCCATGTGGGCGCGGACGTCGGCGAGACGGGCGTCGCGGAAATCGACGCCGTCGAGGCGCAGCGCGCCCGCGGTCGGGTCGTAGAAGCGCAGCATGAGCGCCAGAAGCGTGCTCTTGCCGGTACCGCTCGGGCCGATGAAGGCGACGAACTCGCCCGGCCGGATCTCGGCCGAGAGGCCGTCGAGCACGACCTGCCCGTCGCGATAACCGAAGCCGACATCGTCCAGCGCAAGCGTCCGCGGCCGGACCGGCAGGCTGATCGCGCCCGCCGCCTCGACGATCGGCTCCGGGGCATCGAGCACCCGAAACACGCGCCGCGCCGCGGCCTCGAAGATCCGCACCTTGGCGACGAACTCGGTCAGCCACTTCAGCGGCTCCCAGAGCTTGCGGACGTAGTCCACGAAGATGATCAGCACGCCGACGGTCATGCCGTCGGCGACCGGCTCGAGGAACTGGTCGCGATAGACGAGATAGCCGCCGTAGCCGAGGATGATGGCGCCGCCGACGGTGAGGATCGAGTCGCGCGCCAGCGGGTAGAGCTGCTCCTGCCAATTGAGCCGCAAGAGCGCGCGCACGCTGCGCCCGACGGCGCCGCGGAAGCGGCGGAACTCATAGGGCTCGCGTCGGAAGGCTTGCGCCAGCGGCACCCGCGCCATCGCCTGCTGGATGTGCGCCGTGAGGTCGGCGTCGATCTGCTTCGATTCGAGCGCGCGGTGGTGGATCGTCAGGCCGAAGCGCCAGTTGCTCCAGATCATGAACGGCGCCACCGTGAAGGCCGCGAGCGTCAGCGACACGTTGCGCGACAACAGGATGGCGGTCATGACGGTGAGCGTCACGGCAGCGACCGCCGTGCCGATCGTCACGTCCATGACGCCCCACGGGCCGAACGCGTCGGTGGTGAGGCGGTAGATCGCGTCGCCTTGCGGGCGGCCGCGGTGATAGGTCAGCCCGAGCGCCTGGAGCTTGCCGAAGAGGTCGTATCGGACCCGCGTCGTGCCGCGATAGTTGAGGTGGTAGTTGATCATCATGCGGGCCATCCAGGCGAGATAGCCGACGAGGTGCAGCACCATGCCAATGAGCACGAGGCCGATCACCTGGCCGACCTTGCCGTCCGGCACCAGCGACAGGAAGAATCGGTGCACCCAGTCGCCTTTCGGCTCCGCCGTCAGCACGCTGTCGATGAGGACCGCGAGCGGCCATGCCTCGAGCAGGCCGACCGCGACGGACACCCCGATGAGGCCGACGAGCAGCGCGATCCACGGCCAATCGGGCGTGAAATAGGAGATCGCGCGGCGGTAGACGGACATGTCCGCTGTCCTCGGCCGAGGGGCTAACCCGGCACGGCTGGCCCGGTTCAGCGCGAGGCTTGAGGGATCGAATACGTGCCCGTCGCGTGGCAGACGATCTCGGGCTCGCCGTCGCTGCGGATCGCCACCTCGCCGACCGCGAGGCGCTTGCCGAGCTTCAGGAGGCGGCATTCGGAGAGGAGGTCGCTCCGCCCGGGCTTCCTCAGGAAGTTGAAGGCGAGGTTCGTGGTGACGGCGAGGCCGACCGGGCCGATGTTGGCGAGGATCGCGACGTAGAGGGTCAGGTCGGCAAGGGCCATCATGGCCGGGCCCGAGATCGTGCCGCCCGGGCGCAGGTGGCGCTCGTGGTAGGCGAGGCGCACGCGGGCCGAGAGCGGGCCGACCGCCTCGACATGGTAGCTGCGGCCGCCATGGTGGATCTGCGGAAAGTCGCGCTCGAGGAAGGCCTCGACCTCGGCGCGGGTCATGACCGGGAGCGTCGCCATGCGCCCGGATCAGCAGCCCTTGCAGATGCTCTTCATCAGCCCTTCGAGCTTGCGGTCGCGGGCCTGCATCCGCCGCTCCGACTCCTCCCGCGCCCTCTTGGCCTCGGCGTCGAGCGCCTTCTCGCGGGCGGCGATCTGGGCCGGGGTGAGCGCCGGCGCCGGCGCCGGCGCCGCCGCGCGGCCTTTGGCCGGAGCGGGCGTCGCGGCGGATGGCTTCGAGGCAGTCTGGGCGACGGCGGCGCCCGCCATCAGGACGAGCGCGGCAACGAGAAGGAGACGCATGCCGCCAATAACCGGCGCGGCCGCCTGCCTGTCAAGGACGCTGCCGGGCGTCGCGATGCCGCGATGGTCGGCTGACGGCGCCTGCCGGTGAGGCGCCGTTGCAGGAGAGCAGCGGAACGGGGCCGGCGGCTCGGCGGTTGAGGCTTCACAGACGCGCGGGGAGAGCGCCGTGAACGCGAGCTCGGAACGAAGCCGGTCGCTGTGGGGCAAGAGCGCGACGGTCGATGCGCCGCCGCTCGCCGCGGACGCGACGGCGGACGTTGCCGTCGTCGGGGCCGGGATCGCCGGCCTGTCGGTCGCCTATGAGCTGGCGCGCGCCGGCCGCAGCGTCATCGTGCTCGACCGCGGCCCGATCGGCGGCGGCATGACGGCGCGCACCACAGGCCACCTCGCCTCCGAGCTCGACGACTATTACCACGCCCTGATCGAGGTTCGCGGCATCGACGCCGCACGCGAGGTCTGCGCCGCCCAGGTCGCGGCCGTCGACCGCATCGAGGCGATCGTCCGCGAGGAGAGGCTCGACTGCGATTTCGCCCGCCTCGACGGCTACCTGTTCCCCGCGCCCGAGACCGACCCCGCGGTTCTCGAAAAAGAGCACGCGGCGGCGCGCCGGGTCGGCCTCGCGGTCGACTGGGCCGATGAGCCGCCGATCCCGGGCCTCCGCAGCGGGCGCGGCCTGCGCTTCCCGAACCAGGGCCGGTTCCATCCGCTGAAATACCTGAACGGGCTGATCGGCTGCCTCCCTGGCGCCGGCGTGCGGCTGCACGGCGGAACGACGGTGAACGATGTCGCCGAGCAGGAGGACGGCACCGTTCGCGTGCGCACCGCGGACGACGCAACCGTGCGCGCCGGCGCCTGCGTCGTGGCGACGAACTCGCCCTTCAACGAGGTCGATGTCCACTACAAGCAGGCGCCCTACCGCACCTACGCAATCGCCGCCCGCGTGCCGCGCGGCTCGGTCGCCGACGCGCTGTTCTGGGACACGCTCGACCCCTACCACTATGTCCGCCTGCAGCCGGCCGAGGACGGCTCGGACTGGCTGATCTCAGGCGGCGAGGACCACAAGTCCGGCGAGGCCGACGACATGGAGGCGCGCCTAGCGCGGCTCGAGAGCTGGACGCGGACGCTGTTCCCGGGCCTCGGCGAGGTCGAGCACCGCTGGTCCGGACAGGTCATGGAGCCGGTCGACTACGCGGCCCTCATCGGCCGCAGCCCGACCGGGCGAAACATCTACATGGCGACCGGCGATTCCGGGCAGGGCCTTACCAACGCGGTTGCCGCGAGCCTCATCATCAGCGGGCTGATCCTCGGACGCGAGGTGCCCTACGGGCCGGCGCACGACCCGCAGCGCGCCGTGCGCGGCGCCGTCAAGGAGTTCATCGCCGAGAATGCCGAGGCGGTCGGCAAGCTTGCCGCCAAGCTGACGCCGGGCGAGGTCGGCTCGATCGAGGAGATCCCGTTCGGCGAAGGCGCGATCCTGCGCCAGGGCCTGAGCAAGCTCGCCGTCTATCGCGACGAATCCGGCAAGCCCTCCAAGCGCTCGGCGGCATGCACCCATGCCGGCTGCATCGTGCAGTGGAACCCGTTCGAGAAGTGCTGGGACTGTCCCTGCCACGGCTCGCATTTCGCGCCCGACGGCACGGCGATCAACGCGCCGGCGGTCGCGCCGCTCGAGGACGCGTGACGCGCTGCTTCAGCGCTGGGGCCCCATCAAGGCGTGGGCGTGCTCGGCGCAGAACACGTGGCTCTGGAGGTTGGCGATCCATTGCCGCCCGGCCGCGGTGACGCTGAGGTAGGCGGTGGCCTCGCCGAGATGCGACGAGACGCTCGTCCAGTAGAAGTCCGGATAGCGCTCGACGAGGTCGGCCGGCGAGGCATAGCCGAGCTGGCGGTTCAGCCCGATCTCCTCGAACTCGTAGAACAGCGCGTTGGCCTTTTTCAGGTACAACGGGTCGCCGAGCTGCCCGATGAGGTCGGCTGCCTGGACAAGCCGCGCCTCGGCGAACTCGGGCGCGTCGCTATAGCCGGGACAGATCGGGAAGCGCGTGAACTCGATCGCCCGTGCGATGCGGGCGCTGTCGAGCGTCGGCGAGCGGCCGAGCCGCTCGGCGACGAAGAGCTTCGAGCGGTCGACATGGTATTGGCTCAGCGCCGCGTCCGACGATCCGCGCGGCAGCGTCGCGCGCTCGCCGTCCGGGCCGACGACGAAACTGTCGGCGCGGTCGCCCTTGAGCACGCCGCGGACATAGCCGATGTCGTGCAGCAGGCAGGCGATGATGAGGTGGCTGTAGTCTTCAGGCTCGATGCGCTCGGTCAGGGTGCGGCCGCGCAGGATGTCGCGCCCGACCTGCGTCACGAGCAGCGTGTGCTCGAGGTTGTGGTAGAGCGCGTCGCTCTTGCCGATGCATTCGAGGGCGATCCGGGCGATGCCGTCGAGCCGCTCGGCGGCGTCCTGGCGCGAGGTCCCGAACAGGCGCCGGTAGTCCTCGGCCAAGGATTTGCCGAGCCCATCCGCCGCCATCTCGGCAATCGTCAGCATGGCCGCCTAGAGCGCGATAACTTTTCGTCGAGTCGTCATCTCGCTCTACCTCTTTGTTTAAGCATGATCTTTTCCGAAAACCGGGAGCCACTTTTCGGGATCATGCTTTAAGGCTCCGCCTGCCCGCGAGGGAACCCCGCCCTGCTCGGCTTGTCCAGAGGGAAAGGCTCGCGCCGCTTCACACCCCGGCGATCCGGGGAGCCCGTGGCGCAGATCAAGGCCGCGCGAAAGCCGTGCGCAACGTCTCTCCGCCTCCGACCGAGGCTTGCGCCCGACGCTGCCGTCGTCCGGGCGTCAGTCGCAAGTCCCGAGCAGGATGTCGCCCTCGCGCACGGCCGTGAAGGCCTTCGTCTTCAGGTCGGCCTGGAGGGTGAGGGCTTGCGAGTCGCGGCCGAGCGCCTTGCCGCCTTGCATCACGGGTCCGAGCCGGGCGGAGAGCGCAAGGGCGCCTGCGCTCTTGACGATACTGGCGCGCCCCGAGCGCGCGCCCTCCCCTTCCTGGGCCGAAACCGTCTTCTTGCGCTCATCCACGACGAACCGGAGCCCGTTCTCGTCGGGCGTCTTCTCGGCCGTGCACTGATCGGGGCCGCATTTCACCTGCCTGCCGACGCTGCACTCCAGCGCAAAAGCGGAGCCGGCAGAGGCGAGCGCGCAGCACGCGCCTGCAAGCCCTGTCAAAGCGGCGCGACGCCCACCGGCATGCATCATGACCCGACCCTCCTCCTGACACCCGAGGATGCCTCGCGGGCCGCGCCCTGACAAGCGCCAGGCCGCGCCGGGACGTGAGGACGAGCTTGCGTCTTGTTCTTCGTTCGTTCTAGGTTTGATGCGCGACCGATTTGTCCCGTGATTCTGCGGCGGCAAGGCACTACATAGGCCGTTTCCGACCGGGCGGCGACGGGCGAAGCTCGGCAATTCGAACGACCAAATGGCCAAGATCGACGATCTCTTCGACCGCGCGGCGGAGGCGCAGGGGCAGGCCCGCGTGATCGCGATCCGCGGCGCCCGCGAGCACAACCTCAAGAACGTCGACCTGACGATCCCGCGCGACAAGCTCGTCGTGTTCACCGGGCTTTCGGGCTCGGGCAAGTCGTCGCTCGCCTTCGACACCATCTACGCCGAGGGCCAGCGGCGCTACGTCGAGTCGCTCTCGGCCTATGCCCACCAGTTCCTCGAGATGATGCAGAAGCCCGACGTCGACCAGATCGACGGGCTGTCGCCGGCGATCTCGATCGAGCAGAAGACGACCTCGAAGAACCCGCGCTCGACGGTCGGCACCGTCACCGAGATCTACGACTACATGCGCCTGCTCTGGGCGCGGGTCGGCATCCCCTACTCGCCGACCACCGGGCTGCCGATCGAGAGCCAGACCATCCAGCAGATGGTCGACCGCGTGCTGGCGCTGCCCGAGAAGACGCGGCTCT